>JBKQOR010000040.1:0-6551 GCA_052145435.1 Rhodomicrobium sp.
CTATAGCCTCGTCGTCCGATGGCAAGGCGTTTGACATCGCTTCTTCGGGAAACTCATCGAAAACGGCGGTAGGCCTCGCGTTGAGGGGTCTCACCAGCACCCGCCCAGACTCATCCGAATAAAATTCGATCTTATCGCCTTCTTTCAGCATCCACGATGCACGAAGCCGGGCGGGTATGGTGACCTGCCCTTTTGAAGTGATGGTCGATTCATATTGCGCCATAGAACGCCTCTTGCCTTACTTTAGCAGAAATATAAGGCGTTTGCAATATTATCCTTTTCTTATTAAAAGCACACGGGTCGAAGTGCGCGCTCTTAGCCAGGATCTGAGCGGCAGTTGGCCGCTCCCTTCACGCATGGGAACACATGGAGTCTGCACTTGCTAGGCTGTTCCAGGTACTATGCGAGAGCAGATCTTTAGCCGCCTGTAGGGCCTATGGGATGATCGAATCGTCATTCACGAAACATCAAGCTCTAATACAAGCAGCTGACACATTCTTTGCAAAAACAGAGCCTTTCGACAAGTCAAACAATGACGACGTTAAAGCGCTTCTTGCTGTATATCAAAGCGCGCTCCAGACTCGCAATAATATAGCCCACGGAACGACCGTTTGTTATACTCTCAAGGACGGGTCCAATTCAGGGTATTTTCTCTGCCATCCATCCTACGCATCGAAGAAGGTCAGGCGGCTTAGCCAGAAAACAGTGTACTTGGATGCCGCCTCGTATTTCTATTTAGCAAAAGATTTAAAATACTATTATGGTAAGTTTATCGATATGCTCGATGAAGCTGTTCGACTCGCTCATTTTCTCAATGATAAATATAAGATAGTGCCGCCCGGAGAGTTGCATCCCTAAGAACATCTGACAACTGGCAAGGTTGTAGATTGATTTCGACCTGCAATGTGTCTTGCTGACGAAGCGGCGCCTAATGCAACCTTCGCCGCGGCGGCATACCGGCGGTGCGCACCCCCTGCACCGGATCGCTGAACAGCTCGGCGAGCTTCTCCGTCATCGCGCCCGCCAATTCCTCGGCATCGGTGATGGTCACCGCGCGGCGGTAATAGCGCGTTACATCGTGGCCGATGCCAACCGCGATCAGCTCAACGGGCGAATAGGTCTCGATCTCGTGGATGACTTGGCGCAGATGCTTCTCAAGATAGGTCCCGTTGTTCACCGACAGCGTCGAATCGTCCACCGGGGCGCCGTCGGAGATCATCATAATGATGCGCCGCTGCTCGGGCCGCGCCAAAAGGCGCGCATGCGCCCAGGCCAGCGCCTCACCGTCGATATTCTCCTTGAGCAGGCCCTCGCGCATCATCAGCCCGAGATTGCGCCGCGCGCGCCGCCAAGGCGTATCGGCGGCCTTATAAATGATGTGCCGCAAATCGTTGAGCCGGCCGGGATTTGCGGGTTTGCCCGCGGCCAGCCATTGCTCGCGCGATTGCCCGCCCTTCCATTGCCGCGTCGTAAAGCCGAGAATTTCCACCTTCACGCCGCAGCGCTCCAGCGTGCGGGCGAGGATGTCGGCGCAGCAAGCGGCCACCATGATCGGCCGGCCGCGCATCGAGCCGGAATTGTCGAGCAGAAGTGTCACGACCGTATCGCGGAAGGTCGTGTCGCGCTCCCGCTTGAAGGACAGCGGCTGAAACGGATCGGTTACGACGCGCGATAGCCGCGCGGTGTCGAGCATGCCCTCTTCGAGATCGAAATCCCAGGCCCGGCTTTGCTGCGCGAGCAAGCGCCGCTGGAGGCGGTTCGCTAGCCGGCTGACGGCGACGTGCAAAAGCGAAAGCTGCTTGTCGAGGAAGCTGCGCAGCCGCTCCAACTCGTCGGTGTCGCACAGACTTTCGGCGCCCACGGACTCGTCGAATTGGCGTGTGAAGGCGCGATAGCCGAAGCTTTCGGGCGCGTCGAGCACGGATGCGTTAGGCCGGCGCGGCGGCGCCTGCGGCTCCCCGGCTCCCTCATGCTCGGCCGGATTGTAGTCCTGCTCCGGGAGTTCGGCAGGTTCGCCGTCCTCCAGCCCTTCGGCGGTTTCGGCTTGGTCTGCTTCAGCCTCGGCGGGCTGCGCGTTCTCTTCTTCCGGCTGTTCCTCGGCTCCTTGCGCCTGCGCGTCCTCTCTCTCGTTGGCCTCGCGATTGTCCTCGTCCTGAGTGTTCTCGGGCGTACCTTCCATAAGTTCCAACGCAACAAGAATATCGCGCATCAGCCTTGCGAAGGCGGCCTGGTCGTCCACGGCTCCATCCAGGCGTTCAAGCAGCGGCCCGGCCCGGTCCTCGATCCGTGAGCGCCACACGCCCACAATTCCATCGGCCCCGCGCGGCGGCTTCGCGCCGGTCAGCTTTTCGCGCACGATCAACGCCAAAGCCTCGTCAATCGGGGCGTCCTGGCGATCGATGTCGCGATCGGGCAGCCGCTCGTAACGGCTCGCAAGCTTTGCGGAGAGGTTCTTGGCAACGCCGCGCATTCGCAGTGCGCCAACGGCCTCGACGCGGGCGCGCTCGACAGCGTCGAAGGCGTCCCGCGCGGCGCCTTGCGCTGGGGCGAGGGCCGCATGCAATCTGGCATCGTGCGCTGAGACCATCAGTGCGATGGAGTCGGCGTAGCCGCGGATGATTGCCACTTCCTTGCGTGACATAGCCCGGCTCGGCTGCGGCAGGCGCACAGTTTTGCCGTCGTATCCCGGCACGTCGGAGCCGAATACGACATTCATGGTTTTGCTCGCGGCAAGCGAGCGCGTCGCGAGGCTTACCGCACGCTTGAACGGCCCCAGCGGATCGGGCCTTTTCTTTATGCCGTTTACCATAACGCCCGCTCCCCCGCGCCCTCTTTAGGCTTCGACGATGTTTCTTGCGTTGCTCTCCGGAATGGGTGCGGCCGTCATCGCGAGGCGGCTTTCGCCGCCGTGGCGATCCATAGCAACGTCAGAGACTTGGCCCTGGATTGCTTCGCGGAGTTTACCCCGGCCCCCGAGCCGGGGCTCGCAATGGCGATGCAAGATATTGATGGGATCGTCCGCCATCGTTAGACTGTCCTTCGTCAACTCAGCGCGATGTTCGCTGTTGAGGCGGGCAGCTCTTCGCCGAAGCAGCGCTGGTAGAATTCAGCGACAACGCCGCGCTCCAGCTCGTCGCATTTGTTGAGGAAACTCAAAGTGAAGGCGAAGCCGACATCGCCGAAGATGGTGGCGTTCTCAGCCCAGGTGATAACCGTGCGCGGGCTCATCACGGTTGAAAGATCGCCGTTCACGAAGGCGGCGCGGGTCAGGTCTGCCAGACGCACCATGTTGGCCACTGTGCGCCGGCCCTGCTCGGTTTGATAATCCTTCACCTTGGCGAGCACGATATTCACCTCGTCCTGGTGCGGCAGATAGTTGAGCGTGACGACGATCGACCAGCGGTCCATCTGGCCTTGGTTGATCTGCTGCGTGCCGTGGTAGAGCCCGGAGGTGTCGCCGAGGCCGATGGTATTGGTGGTCGCGAATAGCCGGAAGGCGGGGTGCGGGCGGATCACGCGGCTCTGATCGAGCAGCGTCAGCTTGCCCTGAACTTCGAGCACGCGCTGGATGACGAACATCACATCGGGCCGGCCCGCATCGTACTCGTCGAAGACAAGCGCCGTGTTCGATTGCAGCGCCCAGGGCAAAATGCCCTCGCGGAACTCGGTGATCTGCTGGCCGTCGCGGATCACGATGGCGTCCTTGCCGACAAGGTCGATGCGGCTCACATGGCTGTCGAGGTTGATGCGCACGCAAGGCCAATTTAGCCGCGCCGCCACCTGCTCGATATGCGTCGATTTGCCGGTGCCGTGATAGCCCTGGATCATGACGCGGCGGTTGAAAGCGAAGCCCGCAAGGATGGCCAGCGTCGTCTCGCGATTGAAGAGATAATCGGAATCGAACTCGGGCACATATTCGCTCGATTGCGAATAGGCGGGGACCTCCATCGGACTGTCGATGCCGAATACCTGCCGCACAGACACCTTCATGTCCGGCAGGCCCGCATGACCCGCTTCACCCTTCATCATTGCATTCCTCGGTATATCTGAATTAGATTTTGCCTTCTGGCCCTTGCCAGGCCGCTTCATCTCACGAGCCCGGCCTGCTTGAGATAGTTATAAGCAGTGAGCACCTCGCGGAACCGCTCCTCTGAGCTTCGGTCGCCGCCATTGTGATCGGGATGGTGCAACTTTACGAGGGCTTTGAACTGTATCTTGATTTCGTCAGGCGTTGCGTTTTCGTCAAGATTGAGCGCCTCAAGATGCTTCTTTGCGCCCTTAACCACGAAACGGCGCCTTTCATCGGCGGGGCTCGGCCGCTGATATGTCCGTCCGCGCATGGCTTTTAGAATTTCGAGCGGATCGCCCGGGTCCTTGCCGTCCTTCAATGGTTTCCAGGCCGCCGAATCGGTGCCGTGCACACCCATCGACCAAGTGGGCCGGTGCCCTGTTGCCGAGGACTTCTGAAAATTGGCAACCTCGCCGTCATCCATGCCCGCGAAATAATTATAAGATTTGTTGTATTCCGTGACGTGCTCGCGGCAGAAATAATAATATTGGCCCTCGGCGTCGCGGCCCTTCGGCGCGCGGTGCGACCCGCGTTTCGAGCAATTGCCCCATTGGCATGTGGGCGCAGCCGTGGCTTGCGCCTCGGGGCGGCGCCGGCCGCGCCCGCGGCTGACACGAATGCTGTCGAAATATTTCGAGTCGAGTTTCATAGGCTCAAAGTGATCCAGCTTTGCGGCACCGCTTCGTTGAGGCGGCCCGCTCCGCACAGTATGCGGCGGCAGAGCCGCCCTTACAAGGCCTTGACAGAAGCGTAATTCGTGGTCCGTAAATTGAGGGGCGAAGGCGTTGCGATCTTGCGCCAAGGAGGCGGTATGACGGTTGAGGAATATATCCGCGAGAAGTTGTCGAAGGCTTTCGCTCCTTCGGACCTTATCGTGGAGAACGAATCGGCAAAACATGCGGGCCACGCGGGCGCGCGCGATCATCTGGGCCGCCATACGGGCGAGACGCATTTCCGGGTGGTGGTCGTCTCGGCTGCTTTCGAGGGCAAAAGCCTCGTCGAGCGGCATCGCCTAATCAACGCGGTGCTGAAGGACGAACTGGCGGGACCAGTCCACGCGCTCGCAATCAAAGCCTCAACGCCCGCGGAGGCAGCGCTATAGACGGGTTTTGAGCGGTGCCAAATCGTTGAGGGTCATGCTCGCGAAAGAGCGTGTGAAAAAATCGAAATGCCAAGTCCGCAGATAGGCGACAAGCGTCATTCCCGCGGAGGCGGGAATCCATTTATTACGCTGGAACAAGACCTTAGCATGGGTCCCCGCCTTCGCGGGGACGACGCTGCGGACCTGATTTCAAGCGTTTCAACGGGTTTGGCGATTTTTTCACACGCTCGAAGGCGGGAATCGATATTGGTAAGGGCAGTTTGAGCTGTTATATGGATGCCCGCCTGCGCGGGTATGACAGCAGCTGGCCTTGCGCCGTTGCAAATGCTCTGGAATTCAAGGATATAAGATGCCCGCACAAATCGATGGACCGAGACTCGCGCCAGCCGCGGGAGGTGCGCCGCAACAGCTTGTGATCTTTCTCCATGGCTATGGCGCGGACGGCAACGACCTTATCGGGCTCGGCCGGGAATGGGCGCGCCTTCTCCCGCACGCTGCGTTCGTCTCGCCGCACGCGCCCGAGGCGCTTCCCGGCGGTTTTTTCGGGGGGCGGCAATGGTTCGGCCTCGATACGCGAAGCGAGCGCGAGTGGGAGGAGGGCGTGCGCCGGGCGCAGCCTGTGCTTGAGGCGTTTATCCTGGCCGAAGCAGCACGCGCGAAACTGCCGATGAGCGCGGTGGCGCTTGTGGGTTTCAGCCAGGGCACGATGATGGCGCTGCAAACGGGCCTGCGGCTCGCCGAGGCGCCGGCGGCCATCGTGGGCTTCTCCGGCCACCTCGCGGGGGCGATGCGGCTTGCCGGCGAGATCAAATGCAAGCCGCCGGTGCTGCTCATCCACGGCGCGGACGACGAGGTCATCCCGGTTCAGGCGATCCACCACGCGAGGATCGCGCTCGCCGCGGCTGGGGTTCCGGTCGAATGGCATATCCGGCCAGGGCTCGGTCACGGCATCGACCCGGAGGGGCTGACGGCAGGAGGGATGTTCTTGCGCACCGCGTTCGGGCTGAGCTAAGTAATCGCGCATACGTCAAGACCGCAGCATTCCCGAGGCGGGCGGCTTTGGGAAGCCCGGCTTGGGCCACAAGCTGGCATTCTTGGCCGGACTTTACTCAAGTAAGTGTTGCGCGAGCGCACAACGAGAGTAGCGGCAAAGCAAGCCCATCAATTTCGATCTATATCCTCTGTTTCGTTGAATAATTGCTCGAAGCACCGGTTGTGGCTATCCTATTGACATAAAGAGATGGAGCACCCTGACGTGACGTGCACCATCATTCCCAACGTCGACGAAGCCCTGAAGCAGCGGCTCCAAATGCGTGCTGCAGAGCTGGGCGCTCGATTGAGGCTGAGGCGCGCGACATCCTGCGTTCGGTGCTTGCGGGC
>JBKQOR010000041.1:0-42576 GCA_052145435.1 Rhodomicrobium sp.
TGTGCCGCCCTTTTTCGCCGCCGCCTCCCGTTCCGCCATGCCGCGATGATCGAGCGTTCCACCCCTCACCCTGTCCTTCTCCCACTGGGAGAGGGACGCTGTTGCGTGCGCCGCGGCCCGCCGCCTCACCCAACGGGAGAGGGCTGGGGTGAGGGGTGGAACGCCCGATCATTACCGGTTCTCGCAACGGGCAGGCCTTAACAGCCGGTCCAGCGATTTCTTCACACGCTCCGCGGGAATGACACTGCACAATGCTGCAGACGGCACGGTGCGCCGCGCCCGGCTCGGCTAATCCTTGAAAGCCGCCCAGCAGCCGCCGAGGCTAGCTTTTTTTCTGCCCCCTCATGAACCTTTCCCGGCGAGCCCGCGACAAATGAATGTCGCACAGAGCGTGCTGCTAAGATGGAGATAAGATGTTCCCCCGTCTTCGTTCTCCTCTCTTACGCCTAAGAATCTTAAAGGAGATCACCATGTTGAAGCATCTGACCATCTCTGCTCTCGCAACGGCCGCCATCCTTGCCGCCGCGGCAATTTCCCCTGCTTCTGCCGGCCGCTTCGGAGGCGGTCATGGCTTCCGTTACGGCGGCGGCCATCACGGCGGACAGCATTTCGGCGGCCATTTCAACGGACACCGTTTCGGCGGACAACGTTACGGCGGCCGTTTCGGCGGACGGCATTTCGGCCCCCATCACTTCGGGCATCACTGGGCTCACTGGCATCAACATTGGCGCTTTGGCCCGAGGGGCTGGGCTTGGTACGATGAGGGCGCGGTCTACGTGGACGGTGGCTACGCTGCTGCGGCGGGCGCGCCCCCTGCGCCGTGCACATGCCTCGGCAAGGAATATATGGAAGACGGCAGCGTGCGCTTCTTCGATCGCTGCACCAAGGAAACCGCCATCGGCGCGCCCGCGCCCCGCGGCTAAGCTCTAGAATTGCCCCGCTTGGCTCGAGATCGAAAGATCTCGAGCTTTTTGCTTTATCCCCCGTGACTGAGACCGCCCTCCTGGCGAACCCGCGCCGAAATGCCGTTGTAGTGGATTTGGCACGGCAAAGCTGGGTTTAGCCCCCTCGCCGCCGCCAGAGCCAGAGAAGGCCCAGCACCAAAATCGAGCCCGCGAGCGCTGAAACGATGTCTCGCAGGGAGATCGAGATTTTATCGAGGTTAGGGAAGAGGCCGAGGAGGCGGAACAGGAGCCCTCCGATCACGGCGCCGGCAAGCCCCAGGGCAAGATTTGCCGGGAGCCCGAAGCCGTGCTTGCCGCCCTTGACGATCAAACCGGCGAGCGTCCCTCCGATGAGGCCGACGATGAGCCAAACGGCGATCTCATACAGCGATATATGCATGACCTCCTACGCAGAAAAAACTAGGTCAGCCATTTTGCTGCCGAACGTCTTAATCCTTGCTAAACATGAACTGTGCTTGGTGCTGGCCGCCTCAGAAAAGCTTGCCGCCATTGGGCACCGGCAGCGTTGGCGAAATCAGCACCACCCCGCCCTCCTCATCAGGGAAGCCGAGAGTCAAAACCTCGGACATGAATTTCCCGATTTGCCGCTGCGGAAAATTCACCACGGCAGCCACTTGCCGGCCGATCAGGCTGTCCGGCGTATAGTGTTTAGTAATTTGCGCGGAACTCTTCCTGAGCCCGATCTCCGGACCGAAATCGATGACGAGTTTGAACGAAGGTTTCCTCGCCTCGGGAAAGGCTTGCACCTCGACGATTGTACCGGCGCGAATGTCCACCGCTTCGAAATCGGCGTAGGTAATCGCCGGCCTCTTTGGCTCGCTTGGCATTTTTGAGCTCAAATCTGCTGCGGCTCAGGAGGTGGCGCGGGTGCGACCGTTTGAGCCGGAGCCGGTTCTGGCGCTTTCTCCGTTCGCCCGCGCAGCGCGCGCGCGAAGCTTTGGCAGCCCTCGCGGATGCGCTCGATCCCTCGTAGCACCGCCTCGCCCCGCCGCAAGCGCCGGTCCAGCGCCGCCATGGTGCGGGCCAGCCCTGGGTCGTCATCGCTGAGCCAGACCGGAAACACGCGGGCGTAAATCGCGAGCAAGCCTTGCACGCGAAGCAGCCCGCGCCCTCCCTCGCCATTGATACCTGCCGCAGCGAGCATCCAATATTGCGATTTGAGCGCGGGCCGGAGCTGTGCGAGGGCCTCGCCGAAGCTTAAGCCCAGATCGTCGCGGATTCGCCGGATCGCGGGCTTATACGGCTGCATGACCTCGAAGCGGGTAATCATTACGTCGAACAGACGATCGCGCGCCGCATCGGGGCCGGGAGCGGCGAATTTTTCCAGCACGGCCTGGTCCAGCGCGCGCGAGAAGGCGGCCAACATCTGGCCCTTGCTCTGGAACTCGCGGCGCATCTCGCCAAGGGGGATGCCCGCGCCAGCCGCAATCTCGCCCAAGCTCAGTTCGCGCCAGCCGTTCGTTTCCGCCAGCCTCAGCGCAGCGGCTACGATCCGGTCCCGGGCTAATGTGCTGTCGAGCATGTCCGCACTCCGCGTTTTGAGCCTTGTTATCGCATCACTTTACCCGGAAAGCGGAAGTCCGCTTATCGGAATGATGCTTATATCCCCGTAATATGCTGCGGAGCGGAAATCGTTCAACCTTGCGGCTCGCGGCATTTCGCTTTCACGAGGCTATGGCCGAGCACCGCCATCAACGGCTCAAGCCGGGAGTCGTGTACGCCAAGCGCGCGCAAATGCTCGACGGTGTTGACGACGTAATCGATGTTCGCGCCCGAGGCGCCCGCGCTGCGCCGGACGAGGTGCGCTTGCATTTCGATGGGAAGATCGCCCGCATATTGCCGATGACACCGGTTCACGAGGAAACACAGCGCCGGCACAGTCCGGTGGCTTCCGTTCAGCAGCTTCACCGGTCTCAGCAACGCCGCGTAAGTATTGGTCACGTTCTCGCGGCGGTGAAGATAAGCGCGCGTATCTTTCACGAGCGCCGCCGGCACCCGGAACGCCATGCCCTCGCAGCGGCCTCCCTTGTCGAGCCCAAGCACCAGCCCCGGCGCCGCGGGAACGCCGCGATGCACCACCGAATAGATGCAAAGCGCCCGGTGCGCGCCTTCCAACAGCGCGTGCGAGGCTTCCTCGTAACGGAAATCCGGCCGCCACATGAGCGAGCCGTAAGCGAAAACCCAAAGATCCACGTGATCCTACGCTGTCTTCTTCTGTACGGAATTCGCTATCTTGCGGCCGAAGTCGGGCGCGGGCGTATCCTGGTGCGCGTCGATAATACCGCGCCGGATCGCGCGCGTTCTCGTGAAGAGGTTGAACAGCGTATCGCCATCGCCCCAGCGGATGGCCTTCTGGAGGCTAGCGAGGTCCTCGGTGAAGCGGCCCAGGATTTCGAGCACCGCCTCCTTGTTGTTCATGAAAATGTCGCGCCACATGGTTGGGTCCGAGGCCGCGATGCGGGTGAAATCGCGAAAGCCCGAGGCCGAGAACTTGATGACCTCCTTCTCGGTGACGCGCTCCAAATCGTGGACCGTGCCCACGATGTTGTAGGCGATAAGATGCGGCACATGCGAAGTGACCGCCAGCACCAGATCGTGGTGCTCGGGATCCATGATCTCGACCTGGGCGCCGCAGGCTTCCCAGAAGGCCTTCAACTTCGCCACCGCGGCTTCATCCGCGCCGGGCAGCGGGGTGAGGATGGTCCAGCGCCCGTCGAACAGCTCGGCGAAACCCGATTCCGGGCCGGAGAACTCGGTGCCGGCGATGGGGTGGCCCGGAATGAAGTGCACGCCCTCCGGCACATGCGGGCCGATATCGCGCACCACGGCGGTTTTTACCGAGCCGGCGTCGGTGAGGATGGCGCCCGGTTCGAGGTGCGGCGCGATCTCTGCGGCAAGCGCGCCGAAGGTGCCGACCGGCGTGCAAAGGATGACAAGACCGGCGCCGCGAACCGCTTCGCCTGCGTGCTCGAACACCTCATCGGCGAGTCCCAGCCTGCGCACGGTTGCCCGCGTCGCTTCGGTGCGTGCGCTGGCCGTGATCCGCCCAGCGAGGTTCGCACGCCGCATCGCGTGGGAGAGCGACGAGCCGATCAAGCCGATGCCGATCAGCGCAACCTTGTTGAACATGGGCTTTGTCATTGTGCGCCGGTCCGCGTGTCGTCCCCGCGAAGGCTGGGACCCAGTTGGCGATGCGCTATGTCGTTGTTATTATGCATACTTTGTCACCGGGATTACTGGATTCCCGCTTGCGCAGGAATGACACTACGGGGGCAGTGCTTACGGGAATGACACGGCATGATCAGCGGTTCGCAAATTCGCGAAGCGCGTCGAGCGTGGCGCGGTTCTCCTGTTCGAGGCCGATGGTCATGCGCAGGGCGTTGGGCAGCTTATAGGCGGCGAGCTGGCGTGTGACGATGCGCTTGCCGACGAGGTAATCGTCGGCGTCCCGCGCGGTGCGCCCCGGTTCGGCGCCGAACGGGATCAGCACGAAATTCGCAGCACTTTCAGGCACATCGAAGCCCATCTCGCGCAGCTCGTGCGTGACGTTTGCGCGCCATAGCTTATTGTGCGCCTGCGCCCGCCCGATATGCGCTTTGTCCGCCAGCCCCGCAATCGCGGCCGCCATCGACGGGCCCGCCACATTGAACGGACTGCGGATTTGGTTCAGCGCATAAGCCACCGGCGCCGGCGCATAAGCCCAGCCGACCCGCGCTGCCGCCAGCCCATAAATCTTAGAGAAAGTGCGCGTCATGATGGTGTTCTGCCCGGCCGCCACCAGCTCGATGCCGGCCTCGTAATCGGCGCTCGTCACATATTCGGCGTAGGCGCCGTCGAGAACGAGCAGCACGTTGCCGGGCAGCCCATCCCGCAGGCGGCACACCTCGGCCGCGCTGAGATATGTGCCCGTCGGATTGTTCGGGTTCGCAATAAAAACCGCACGCGTGCAAGGACTTACGCGCGCCAGGATCGCATCCACATCGGCCGTTAAGTTGCGCTCGGACGCGATCACTGGCGTGGCGCCGGCCGCCAGAATCGCGATCCGGTACACAAGAAAACCGTGCTCGGTGTAGATCGCCTCGTCGCCCGGCCCGAGATAGGCCTGCGCCAGCACGTGGAACAGCTCGTCCGAGCCGTTGCCGCAGACGATCTGCGCCGGGTCGAGCCCATGCGCCGCGCCGAGAGCCTCGCGAAGTGCCAAGTGGCTGCCATCGGGATAACGGTCGATATGCGAGGCGGCCTCGCGATAGGCTTCGAGCGCGCGCGGCGACGGCCCGAGCGGCGTCTCGTTCGACGACAATTTGATGACCGGGCCGGCGCCGCTGAGCTTCGACCGCCCCGGAACGTAGGGGTCGACCGCGAGTACGCCCGGCCGGGGGCTTGGAGCCTCTCCGCGCAACCATTTGTCTCCATGGAAAGGGGCCTGAAACAACGAGCCGCTGTTATAGACCCAACTTGGCGCGCGGGACAATACGGTCGCTTGTTGCTATGCGTATGAAAAAATCCGGCCTTCGGTACAGACTGTGCTGTCATGGCCGGGCTTGACCCGGCCGTCCACTAACATCCGGACATCGTTGCTTTTTCTCTGGATGGGCCGGTCAAGCCTGGTCATGACAACTGCGAAATGTCTCACAACTCCCGGCCGTTTCCCCCGGCGTAATCGCGTTTCGCCTGTTCGATCAGCTTGTCGAGCTTACCCGATTCGCTATCGCGTGCGATCTGGCGGTCCCACTCGTCCATGTCGTACTCGTAAAACCAAGCGCGCAGCTCCGCCAGCTCTTCGGGCGAAAGTTTGATTATGGCTTTTTCCAACTCTTGGACCGTCATGCGATCAAACTCCTTCAGGCTTTGCGTCATTATACACGCCATTGCCAGCCCAGGTCATCCCGCAATCGCCAAAGGCGCTTTCCGGGGTGACGCCGACGCCTTTGCCGGCGCTCTAGCAGTTACCCTCCGTTAACCTCAGATCTTCGCGCCTTTCGCCCGATTTCGCGATTGGCGGCCCTTGTCTATAAAGCGTCATTATAGCGAAAGCGCCTTGCGAAAGCTTTAAGCGGCGGCATCTGGCAAGATATCGCATTGATAATACACAATAAAATCCGGCACAGACACAGAAGAGCGGCGGATTGCACTTATGCGCCTCCACAATCCAGGATTGGATATTCTGGCTAACGCGCGCAACAATCTATATTTAACGGACTTTTTGGAATCCGCTTTTGCGGGTGAAAACGCGAAAAATCGCGCATTTCGCGGCGGATAGAAATAAAACTGCGGCCCCGTTCACCATCCCGGAATTAACCATGGCCCGGCTCTGCAACGGAGAATTAACATAGTTTGCCTCAAAGGCCGTGCATTACTATGCGGCGGCGCGACGACGGGGGCGCAATCCGAGAGAGGCAAGGTTTCGCGAGGCGCGGCGCTGTTGTTCCTGTTCCTGCTCGCGCTGCGCAACCAGTTCAAGATCAAGTAGCCGCATTTGAAAAACCCATCGCGATAGGTTATATAATTCGATGGTCACCGTTTACCGTGCCCAAGGGCTGAGGGCTGTCATTTTTCTGGACGATCATGAACCGGCTCATGTTCATGTGTTCGGCGACGGGCACGCAAAGGTCAATCTGCTTGGCGAGGACGGGAAGCCGGAGCTGGTTTGGGCAGACGGCATGAAACGCGGCGAGGTCCGCCGCGCGATGCAGATCGTTATCGAGCAGCAGGCCGAATTGCTGACGAGGTGGAGAGAAATTCATGGCTGAGTTGACAGACGCCCAAATCGACGCCGCCACCGAACGCGGGAGAATCGCGCGCAGCCTTGAGCCGCGCGCCGCCGCCGCCCGCTACGACCGGGAGGCCGGCCGCATCGTTGTCGAGCTGACCAACGGTTGCACTTTCGCGTTCCCGCCAGCGCTTGCGCAAGGATTGGAGGAAGCTTCGCCCGCGCAGCTCGCCCAAGTCGAGATCCTGGGGGCAGGTTACGGCTTGCATTGGGAAGACCTCGACGCCGATTTTGCCGTCCCCGGCTTGCTCGCGGGCATCTTCGGCACCAAGGCCTACATGGCCAAGCGTGCGGGGCAAGCGACGTCGCCCGCCAAGGCGGCCGCCGCACGTCGCAACGGTGCCAAGGGCGGCCGCCCCCGCAAGAGTGCGCGCGGCTGATTTCTGCCGCCTGCGAGGCCAAACCCTGTGAAAGCGTCAACGTCACAGATGCTGGGCCCCCCTCAGTTGCCCGCCGGGGCTATTCGATCACGATCTTCGGCGCGGGCGGCAGCGCCTTCTCGCCCTTGAGCTGCTTCCATACGGCAGCGGCCATGGACTTGTAGAGCCCCGCATGCGGCGAGTTTGGTTCCGTGACGACGATCGGGCGGCCGGAATCCGACGTCTCGCGGATCGACATATGCAACGGCAGCTCGCCGAGGAACGGCACATCGAGCCGCGCCGCCTCCGTGCGCGCGCCGCCATGACTGAAGATGTCCGAGCGCTCGCCGCATTTGGGGCAGAGGAAGTAGCTCATATTCTCGACGATGCCGAGCACCGGCACATCCACACGCTTGAACATATTGAGGCCGCGGCGTGCGTCGATGAGTGAGAGGTCTTGCGGCGTGGACACGATCACGGCGCCGGCCAGCGGCACCTGCTGCGCCATGGTGAGCTGCGCGTCGCCCGTGCCGGGCGGCATATCGACGACCATAATGTCGAGCTCGCCCCACGCCACGTCCTTCAGCATCTGCGTGATCGCCGAGATGACCATGGGCCCGCGCCAGATCATCGGCGTGTCCTCGTCGACGAGAAAGCCCATCGACATGACCTCCAAGCCATATTTGTTGATGGGTTTGAGGAGATCGCCAGCGAGATCCGGCCGCTCCTTGATCGCCAGCAGCCTCGGCATGGACGGGCCGTAAATATCAGCGTCGAGAATGCCGACTCGCAAGCCGTTCGCCTGGAAGCCGAGCGCCAAATTCACAGCCGTGGTCGATTTGCCGACGCCGCCCTTGCCCGATGCGACCGCGATAATATACTTAACCCGGTCGATGCCGCTCTGCGCCGCGCCTTGCTTTTGCGAGGGCGCGGGACTGCCTCCCTCCTTTGCGTCGGAGGTCAGCGTAACAATGGCCCCGGCCACGCCCGGAATGGACTTGACCGTCGCCTCGGCGGCTTTGCGCAAGGGCTCATAGGCCCGCGCATCGGCCTGCGGAACGTTGAGCGCGAAATAGACCTTGTCCTTGTTGATGACGATTTCCGAGAGAAGTCCCGAGGATACGAGATCGGGACCGCCGGGCACAGTGACGGTTTTAAGTGCGTTGAGAACGCTTTCTTTTGTCAGGGGATTAGCCATATATCTGCCAGTTGCAAAGGTTGAGAAGCCAAGTCAAGAATTCGAGCTGGCATTATCTAAGCGCTAAGGCGCCATTGCAAAAGCGGGTTGCGGCAAAAACGCCCGATTAACGAGGAGAGTGTGGCCGAGCCGCTTGCCCAGCAAGCGAGCGCCGCCGCGATGAGGAGCGATGCAAGCCAGAGAGCATGACGCCGGGGTTACGCCCCCACCCAAGCCCTCTCCCCATGGGAGAGGGGGCAGGCTGCGGCCTCTGCAACAGCGTTCCCTCTCCCATGGGAGAGGGACAGGGTGAGGGGCGATGACCGGCGGAATTGAGCAAATTGCCGGCGTTGTGCTGGCGGGCGGACTATCCCGGCGTATGGGCGGCGGCGACAAAGGCTTGCGCGAACTCGCGGGCAAGCCGCTGATCCTTCACGTTATCGAGCGGCTTTCGGCGCAGACATCGCCGGTTGCGATCAACGCCAATGGCGAGGCGTCGCGCTATGCTGCCTTCGGGCTGCCGGTCATCCCGGACGGGAGGGGCGATTTTGCCGGCCCGCTTGCCGGTGTGCTTGCCGGGATGCGGTGGGCCGCGCAAGCCGCGCCCGGCGCCCGCTTCATCGTGACGGCCGCATGCGACACCCCGTTCTTTCCGATGGATTTGGCCGCCAGATTTTTAGCTGCGGCGGGCAGCGCCTATCCAATGATCGTTCTTGCCATGTCAGCGGGGCAGGTACATCCGGTTTTCGGGCTTTGGCCCACCGCTCTTGCCGGCGATTTGGCCGATGCGCTGGCATCGGGCACGCGCAAAGTCTCGCACTGGACGGACAGCCATCCGCATGTGATCGCTGAGTTTTCGCAAGCTCGCCTTGGCGGCAAGCTTGCCGACCCCTTTCTTAACGCAAATACGCCTGAGCAGCTCGCCGGGGCAGCGGCGCTCCTGCCGGCAAGCGAGATGCCGTGACACCTCCCCGCCAGGCGCCGTGGCCAGCGTTCAGCGGCGGCTTCGCCTGTAGCGATGGTACCGGTGGCCGCTCACGCCCAGCGCCCGCGATATGTCAGGGCCCTTCGTGTAACCTACCAACCCGCCGGCTACCACGCCCGGCAAGCCGAACGCAACGCCGCCCGCCAGAGCACCGAGTCCTGCATCGGGCACCCGTTCTCCAGCCTGCACGCCGAAAGGCAGAAGCCCCAAAGCGACGGCCGCACACGCAAGTATTTTCTTCATGCTCTCCTCCTACGAATAAGGCGCTGATATATTATACCTAAATTGCGGCGGCACCGGGGTGCGCATGCGCGCCAAGACCGCGAACGGCAGTAGAAATTAAGCCACAGCGAGGCCAAATTCCTCGTGCCTGGTACAGCCTGTGTTCCGATAACACGAGGGAGGCTGGAATGTTCGCGATGTGCGCCGTACCGAATCCAGCTCTACAGCCGCGCTTGCCCGCATGAAAGTTCTTATCCTCGGCGGTTATGGCGTCTTCGGCGGGCGGCTGGCGCGGCTTCTGCTTCAAGACGGGATCGAGGTTATTGTCGCGGGGCGGAATTTCGAGAGGGCAGCCGCCTTCACGCGCCAATATGGCGGCACTCCGCTTTTCATCGACATTGCCAGGGACCTCTCGCCCATTGCCAATGCCGCTCCCGGCCTCGCCGCCGACGCGGCTGGACCTTTTCAATCCTATGGCAGCGACCCATACCGCGTGGCGCGGTTTTGCATCGATCATGCAATCCATTACCTCGATCTGTCGGACGATGCCGCTTTCACCGCGGGCATCGCCGCTCTCAATGAGCGCGCTCTGGCAGCGCGCTGTTTCGCCTTGTCCGGCGTTTCGAGCGTTCCGGCAATCTCCGCGAGCGCGGTCCGGCTTCTCAGCGAGGACCTATCGGAAATTCAGCTCATCGAGACCGCGCTCGTCCCCGGCAACCGGGCTCCGCGCGGGCGCTCCGTCATCGGCTCCATTCTCAGTCAAGCCGGGGAGCCGCTTACGATCTGGCGCGATGGGGCTTGGCGGCGGCACCGTGGCTGGACGGAAGCGAAACGAGTCTCTTTCGGGCCCGGTTTCAAGCGCTGGGCGAGCCTGATTGGCGCGCCGGAATTGCAACTTTTCCCTAAAGCGTTCAACGCCCGGTCGGTTGTGTTCCGCGCCGGATTGGAGCTTGGCGTCATGCATTGGGGCCTGGCATTTCTCGCGCGATTGCGCGCCCTTGGCCTCGTTCCCAACCTGACTGTTTTCCTTGGCCCTATACTGTGGATGTCCGAGCGGCTGAAGCCTTTCGGCTCGGATCGCGGGGCGATGGCCGTTGACGTAACGGGCCTCAAGGATGGCAAGTCGATAAGGCGGCGCTGGCAAGTGATCGCCAATGCTGGCGACGGTCCTTTTATCCCCGCCGTTCCCGCCCGCGCCATTGCCCGCAAATTGAAGGCCGTCGATCCAGGCGCGCGGCCGTGCCTTTCCGATCTCTCGCTGCAAGAAATCGAAAGCGCGATGGCCGGCTTGTCCGTCGAGTTCGCCACCACGGAGGAAGAGACGCAGGCGTCCTATCCTGCCTTAACTGTGCAATCTTAATAAATATTAATGATAGTGGCAACTCTGCCGCGCCGCTCCCACATCTCTTGCGGCGCGATGACTTGCCTGCGATGTCCTTTGGGCAACATCACGCAAAGAATCGGTGCGCGCGCCCCTCCCCAGAGAATGAATGTCACGGCAAAACTTGTAGGGATATTAAGCAAGCGCGCCTAGCCCCGGAGGCGCGATTTAAGTTGGAGTTATTACATGGTTCCAGTAAGGCGCGGCAGCTCGTCCTATTCATTTTTGATGGTCCTTCTTCTGCTGGGCCTCAGCGCGCTTGCCTGGATCTCCACTTACTCCGGCATGCTCCAGCTTATCGCGGCAAGCTCGGGCGACATCGGCACTCCCGCCATGATCGCCATCGGCTTCGCGGTGCTCATGCTGCAAGGCATGATTATCTATATTCTGGATGCCATGTTCTCCGGGCAGCTCAGGTTTCTGCTTTATCCGCTCTATATCGTTGGCTACATCGTCCTCGTTTTAATTTCGGTGGCCTTCGCCTTCGGTTTCTATTGGCGTTTTCTCGAAGCCGGAGCGCAGACGGCGCAAGCGGCCGGAGCATCCGTTTTTGAAGTCGAACGCGCGCTGCAGACTGGGCAGAGCCGGCTCGAGCTTTTGCAAAGCACCTTCGCAACGCTCAGCACCATCTCATCGCAAAAGGCGGCGACCGAACGCGCGAGCGGCGGGACCTGCCCGAATAGCCGCGCCGGTGAAGGGCCGAGACGGCGGCTGCGCGAAACCGATGCGCAGCGCTTCCAATTCGCCAACGATCTGATCGGAGGCCGGATCGGCGCCGTGAAGGCCGATATCGCCGAGCTCAATGCCGATTTGCAGCGCGTCCTGAAGAAGGACCCTTCGACCATCGACCCCGCAGCGGGAACGAGAACCGCCTTTATCGAGGGTCTCGACCGCAAGCTCGGTTTGGTCGTCACGCGCTTCAACGCTTTGCGCGCCGATCCGCAAATCCGGCAGATCCGCGACGAGTTCGCCGCGCGCGCCAAGCAAACGAGCTTCACCGACGACCGCGGCGGAACGTTTATCTGTCCCGACGGCCAGTTGCAAATCGCGCTGGATGGCGTGGTGCGCTCGATCGACAATCTGCCTGAGCTGAAAAAGCCGGAGCTGCGCTCGGTGGAGGGCTCGGAAGCCGTTATCGAAGCGTTCCGGCGTCTCTCCAACACAGCGATCGGGCTCGCCGTGCATGGCAAAGCGCCGCCCTCGCCCGAGCAAATCAGAAAAGAGCAAGGCGGCGCCGAGCGCTCCGGGGGCCTCGAGAGCACATTCACCCAGGATAAAGCCGGCCTCAGCGACCGCGACTATATTCCGCTCATGATCGCGATTTTCGTCGACATTTGCATTCTGCTTGTTTCGGTCAACCGCCCGTTCGGCCCGTTCTTCAACCTCGGCCAAGATCTGTCTCGCGCAAGGGAGCGCGGACCGATGCAGGGCGTTCTCGAAACCTTTTACACGGTTTTCCAGGATCAGTTTAACATCGGACGGGGCCCAGGGCCAACCTCCGGCGAGCTGATCGCGCCCTTGCAGGATGTGGTTTTCGATTACAAGGGCGATTACTACGCCGCCGTTCCCCTGGATTTCCGCGAGGAGAATTACGATCAATGGGCCAAAGCCCGGGTTAACGCGCCAAGTTTCGAGTCCGCCCGGGCTCTTGAGCGTTCGCGCTACCTTGCTGCGGTTTTCGCGATCCTTGAAGGCGAAAATCTCGTGCGATTGCTCGGCGAGGAGCGGAAAAGCCGGTTCGGGAATGGCAGCGTCAATGGGCTCAGCGAGGACACGGTACGTGCCAAGCTCGATAAGCAGGGCAGCATGTACGCCCAAGCGGACGCCTTCCGGATTTACCGGTTCCGTCCGGGCAAATGGGCCGGCCTTTTGATCCAAACCGTCGGAAGCGCGGCAGCACGGGAGGATGCGGACCGGCGCTGGCGCGAAGGCGGCGGCGAGATCTTTGCCGGCTGGCTTAGGGGCTGGCGGCCCCAGCGCACGCTGCCTAGGCGCCGCGATACAGAGGACCGCATAGAGGCGGAAGCGCGTCCGCAAATACCGGACCGCACGCACGACGATTAGCAGCCCCCCGGCGCCGTGCAGCCCCGGCAAAAATAGCGAGTGAAGAAATCGAAATGCCAAGCCAGCATATAAGCTACGAACGTCATTCCCGCGCGGGCGCGTGTGAATAAATCGATTGCCGAAGCATTGCAAGGCGCGCAACCGTCATTCCCGCGAAGGCGGGAATCCATTTCTCCCGTTGGAACTAGAATTTGTATGGATACCCGCCTTCGCGGGTACGACGCTGCTGCCGAAAATTCCAGCGCCTTCGGAAAGTCCGGCAATTTTTTCACACGCTCGAAGGCGGGGATCCATTTATACAACTGGAACGAGACCCTAGCATGGATCCCCGTCTACGGACGGCGTTGCGGCCGGGATTTCAAGCGTTTAAACTGGTTTGGCAATCTCTTCGCACGCTCTAAAGGGGACGGCGGGTGCCGGAGTTCATCTTCCTCCGTGGTGCGCTGCGGACGCATAAAATTCTCCTCAATTTGAGATTGAAATATTTTGGCCGCTCAACCGTTCTATAATGGCGAGCACACCCCGCTCCACACGTTGGGCCGCTAGCCGCCACTAGCGGCCTTTCTTGCTTGCCACGGCATCCGCCCCGTTGGGCGTTGCTCACTTGCTGCGGCTCATCCAATTCTGTGCCGGTGATCTTTCCAACAGGGTGCGGACAGGCTATATTAGAAAGCGCTGGTTCGCCCAGCTATGGCGATAAATGGATATCGTAATAAACCTTTCGGACCCGGGGGCGGTACCCGGCGCCTCCACCATAAGCTGCCGATAGAGCCGGGACCGGGCGAGAACCTTGGAAACCCGGCGCAGCAGCTTCTGCTGGGGGCGAAATAGGATCGACGAGGGTGTAAAGGGTAGTCTTTCGCTCGGCATGGTACCACCGTTTCGGGCCATTCTAATAGTTGCAAACGACAACTATGCTGGGACTCGTTCCGTCGCGCTAGCGGCGTAACCGTTCCGATCCAAGTCCTAACGGCGTAGCTGCTGTTAGGCGCGGTTGGCGGCACCGGGCAACAGAAGCCCGCCACTTTAATTTGGGTGATATTGAGCCTTTGGCGTAGAAGCAGGAATGCCCGAAGATCTGATCCGGTACGAGGCTCTCGTCTTGGACGCGCTGCGCGGGGTCGTGCGTGCGGTCTTGCAGCGCGTCTTGAAACGCGGAATTCCAGGCGATCATCACTTTTTCATCACCTTCGATACGCGCGCGCCGGGCGTCGGGCTATCGAAGCGTTTGAAAGACCAATATCCGCACGAGATGACAATCGTGCTCCAGCACCAATTCTGGGATCTGTCGGTCACCGAGGACCGGTTCGAAGTCCGGCTTTCGTTCAATAACGTTCCAGAGCGGCTGATAATCCCCTTTGGCGCAGTGCGCATCTTCCAAGATCCGACCGTTCACTTCGCGCTAGCCTTGCGCCCGCCGGAGGGCGATGAAGCCGGCAAGGCCGGGCTCCCGTCCGATTTAGCGCTTCTACCGGCACCGAAGGCGGATCTGGGAGGTGTCCCTGGCCCCGGCCATGGCGCAGACGAGGACGGCCGCGAAGCCAGCGTTTCTCCCCATCCGGAAAACGAGGATGGTCCCCGGGAGGAACGCCGTACTGCCGAAGTTGTCAGTCTCGACAAATTCCGCAAAAAGTAACCTCCGCCTGCACCAAGTTGTTCTTGCCGTATACTGGCGCTGCTCGTTTACCAGGCAGTGACAAATCCGTGTCATCCTAGCAACACGCACGACAAAAAGTGGTCAGAACCTGGCGTTTCAGGGGCTGACGCGGGGAATAGTCTCCGCTATGTTCTCCGGGAACCGAAAGGCGCGTTAGCAACCGCAGTCGCGGCTGGGTAGCTGGCTTCGCGAACACAGCGTTCATTGTCAAGGCGGAGACGCCTGCGCTGAGGTGAATTAGATACCGGTAAGACATTGGAGGGATTAATGTCACGGCTCATCAGACAGTTCGCGATTGTCGGCCTTTTGCTGACAGTTGCCGCGTCGAATGCAAATGCAGGCTTTCTCGACGGATTCTTCAACGACCTCTTCGGCCCAATGGGCGGAGGCCCGCGGCAGATTGTGAAGATTAAGGGTGGTGCTTATGCACCCGGCGAGATTATCGTGAGCTTCGGCGATCGCCGGCTGTATTACATCGAATCCAAGACGACCGCGATCAGCTACGCCATTGCGATCCCGAAGGCCGAAGCAAAATGGTCTGGCGTGAGCTATGTCAGCCAAAAGCGCGAAAATCCGGTTTGGACGCCGACCGACGATATGCGCCGCGAGAACCCGAGGCTTCCCGCTTATGTTGCCGGCGGCGATCCGCGTAACCCGCTCGGTGTACGGGCCCTTTATCTCGGTGAATCCATGTATCGCATCCATGGCACCGACGCGCCTCAGCTGATCGGCCAGCAAGTCTCTCACGGCTGCATCCGCATGTATAATGGCGACGTGGTCGACCTCTACAGACGCGCAAAGGTCGGTGCGAAGGTTACGGTCACTTGGAACCACTTCCGTGCAATGTCCTAAGCCGCTCTTGCGAAGCTGAGTTAGAAAGGCCGGGTATCCGGCCTTTTTTTACGCCGGCGCTTTGCCTTCGAGCGCGTGAAGACTTCGAAGGGGGGCTTCGCCCGAGGCGCGATCGTCATCCCCGTCGCCGAGCGTGTGAAGAAATTGGCGGGTTCCCCAGCGCCGTGAACGCGATCAAGGGCGCAGAGGGCAGGCGGGATGTATCAACAACCTCGTGAAGCAGGGCGTGCCTGCTAGGTACGCTTCTCGGAAGCGGTAGGATGGTCTTCCTGCTGCTTCCTTCCCTTCCCCTTCTTCATGTCCTAGTGACGCTTAGGAGGGGTGTTGAGGGCGCGGCGCAAAGCTTCATCACGGCGAAACGCCGCAGCTCTTTCCTGTTCTGTCTCAGGATCGCTCATCTTGGAATTCGATTTTCCAATCATCATCATCGTCGCCAGCGGTCATGCTCTCTCCTCCTACGGACGCATATACAAAACTGCCTGCGCACATTCCACGCAGCGGGCAGTGGAACGACGCAAATCCTATATACTATATCGTTCCTTGATAAACCACAACCTGACCCGCTGCAATCGATGTGATCGCGAGCCAAGGACGCAAACGGTTAAAATTTGCGGTTGTTGGGGTAATCACCGAAGCGGTTTTTTGATCCCGTCCATGTGAAAGAGCGTTTCTTATGTTCCTGAGCGCGCCATGGACAGCCGTTGGCCATGCTGTAAAGAATGCGCCCCTTTTGTCATTGCCATGTAACAGAGGTGGTACTTTGAAACCGCCATCAAAACACGTCTCAGAGCTAAAGGCTCCGAGGTTTTGATTGATTTCGTTCCAAATAAGCTCTGGGTCAACTGCCTCTTCAAGAAATGTGTTGATCCTTGGAACCTCATCCAATCTATTGGAGGAAATAGCCGAAACGATTTTTTCGGCAGTTTCATCTACACGATGGCTGAAGGTAGGTGAAGCCAATATCCTACGGACTAAGCTTCTGGTTCGCGCGTCAACATAGGAAAATGATGCATATTCGATAATGCGGTAGCAATAGATAAATTTCCTAGCTGGGTCGCCAGACAGGGAGGCATCCCAAAAATCCAACAAGTTATCGTCTAGGCGTCGCCCTTCTACCCTTTCAGGAAATTTTCCATCTATGTATCTGGTTCTTGGCTTGACCGCCATCTCTTCAATTTTTGTCGTGTGAAGCATGATCCGTGGCGTTCCTATGTCAAAATAAGACATATAGAAATTGAGGTGATGAGCTAGGCCTAGAACCCCATCCTCATCCCACTTCACTGGCTTGACCCAAAACGAATGAGGCTCAAAGGGAGCCTGACCCGCGATATCTTTATCATTGAAAAAGAAGAAAGAAATCAAGTTTCTGTGGTCTGTCTTAGAGTTCTTTACTGGTTTTGCATTTTTCGCCAGCGCTATCAGCCTCTGGCTGGATGGCCCAAAATGACAATCATAGTCTTCGTTCTCGAAGGAGAACGAGAATTTTCGCCCCTTCACCTCAGAGCGCACCGGCAAAGCCGCCCAAATGAACTCAAGTGCTTGGGAGTCCGCATGCCATAAGGCACTAAACCTTTCTGGAAAATAGATAGCGTTCAGCACCTCGAAGATTTCTTCTTCGTCGTCAAGGGTAATTATTAACGAATCGTCACCCCAAGGCTGCACCACTGCGAATTGCTTTTTTCCGCTTATCTTTAGTTCATCGACGCTTGAGAGTGGAT
The DNA here is from genome assembly GCA_052145435.1 of Rhodomicrobium sp. Taxonomy (GTDB): domain Bacteria; phylum Pseudomonadota; class Alphaproteobacteria; order Rhizobiales; family Rhodomicrobiaceae; genus Rhodomicrobium. The sequence continues at coordinate 17,151 of JBKQOR010000041.1, forward strand.
TGCGTTTTAAAAAATCATCCAAGCGATTTTTACATTCGTTCAATTCCACGAAAATACTCCAAGGGCAATTGAAGATCCTGTTACTTAGGAGCGCATCTATGATTAGAATTGAAGGCAGAAATGTGCCAACCGCGTGCCAATGCACATAGAAATTAGTCCAATTTTAAAGAACTATGTCACGTATATAACTCCTAAGACCCCGGATAAACGCTGACAGCGCTTTCCGGGGTGACATCCAACATAAAGCCAGCTTCGCAAAAGAGAAACGAACGGGACAGGCGTGGGTCAAGCCCGGCCATAACAGTAGTGGTTGCCGCCAATTTTTTCATACGCTCCTTCGCGGGAAGGACACGGCAAGGGGCAGCACTTACGGCGTATGCTATCGTTCAAAACGCAACGGCTTGCCCATCCTTTCGTGGATCGGAGCCCGCGATATAGCCGCCTTCGGTGCGAAGGACGAGCTGCGCGCCGCCAAACGCAAAGTCTAAATCCGGATGGTTTATCGAAACATCGTGGCCGCGGGCACGCAGCCCTTCGACGGCCGCCATTCCTAGCGCGGGCTCAACCGCGATGCTGCGGCCTGACAGCACACGCCACCGCGGAGCATCGGCTGCCGCTTGCGGATTTTGCCGGTATCGCAGCACTCGCAGTGCCATTTGCACGTGCCCCTGCGCTTGCATGAAGCCTCCCATCACCCCGAACGCCATGAGCGGTGCGCCAGAGGCCCCGGTCGCAAAACCTGGAATGATGGTATGAAACGGACGTTTTCGCGGCCCAACTTCGTTCGCGTGCCCCGGTTCCAGCACGAAGCCCGCGCCCCGGTTTTGCAGGCTGATGCCGCCGGGCGCAACCACGCCAGAGCCAAAGCCCATATAATTCGATTGAATATATGAAATCATGCGCCCCGACGCGTCTGCCGCCGCGATATAAACGGTTCCTCCCGGCTTTGGCGCACCGTAGGACGGAGCGCGTGCAGCATTGCGGTCGATAAGCTTCGCGCGATCGGCAAGATAGGCGGGATCGAGAAGAGCCTGCGCCGGAACGCGCATCGAAGCCGGGTCGGCGATATATTGCGAGACATCCGCGAACGCGAGCTTCATGGCCTCGATGGCGACATGGAGCGTTTCAGGATCGTCCGGGCCGCCGCCCTTATCGCCCAGGGCTTCGATCATTCCGAGCGCCATGAGCGCCGCAATCCCTTGTCCGTTCGGCGGCAGCTCACGGAGCCGATAGCCTTCAAACGGAATGGCGAGCGGCTCAACCCAGTCTGGCGTATGCCCGGCGAGGTCGTCCGCATCGAACTGAGCCCCATGCGCTTTTGCAAATGCGGTAATTTTTTCGGCGAGCGGCCCGCGGTAGAAGGCTTCGCCTCCGGAAGCTGCGATAAGCTCAAGGCTCTCCGCCATGGCAGGGCACTTGAAAATTTCTCCCGCTCTTGGCGCCCGCCCCCCAGGCATAAAATGCTCCGCAAATCCGGGCTGCCCCGCCAGCAAAGCGCTATCCATGTGCCAAAGGGCCGCTATTTTCGGGCTGACTGGATATCCTTGGCGCGCATAATCGATGGCGGGCCCGGCGAGCACAGGAAGCGGCAAAGTTCCGAAGCGCCGGGCCAGTTCCGCCCAGGCGGCGACCGCGCCGGGCACTGTGACGGCATCCCAGCCGCGCTCTGGCATCGATGAGCGCCCACGGAAACGCTCCCGGGTCCATGCCGCTGGCGAGCGCCCCGAGGAATTCAGCCCATGCAGCTTTTCGCCATCCCAGAGAATTGCGAAGGCATCGCTTCCCAATCCGCAGCCGGTTGGCTCGACCACCGTCAAGGCCATCGCGGTTGCAACGGCGGCATCGATCGCATTGCCTCCTTTCAGTAGCATCCGAAGGCCAGCCTGCGCAGCAAGCGGCTGAGAGGCCGCAACGGCATTGCGTCCCATGACGGGCGAGCGGGAAGAATTGTAGGGGAGCCGAAAATCGAGCGCAGGCACAGGCAGGGCCTCCAAAGCGTTTACGGATTATTATCAGATATTGTGTCCGGCGCCGGAGAGAAAAATGCTGGCACCATTTTTAGAGCACTGTGCTCAATTCGCATCATATTTTGGCGTGGTTTATGCCCGGCAACTTGCGGCGCTGGTGCCGCGCGAACACAGCTTTGTGAAGTCTTTATCGGGAGTGCACCGCGCCAGTCTTGATTGCTGGACAGTGCCGCCCTGAAATGCCATGTCAGTTCAGGAATATAGGACAATGCCCGGAACGGTGTGAGGGGCCGTTTGTTGCAAAGTTAAACCGCGTGGGAATTGAACCACGTCATTGACACGGGGTGCTATGATGCAAAAATTCGCTCGTGAGACCGGTGTCTTGCAAGTCGTGCTGGCGCAGCCTCGCGGTTTTTGCGCGGGTGTAGTTCGCGCGATTTCCATTGTGGAACGCGCAATAGAGAAGTACGACGCGCCCATCTTCGTCAGGCACGAGATCGTGCACAATAAGCATGTCGTCGAAAATTTGAAGGCGAAAGGCGCGCGTTTTGTCGACGAGATCGATGAAATCCCTCCCCGGGCGATAACGATCTTCAGCGCACATGGCGTTTCGAAATCCGTCGAAGACGCAGCGCGGTCGCGAAATCTTCCCGTGATCGACGCAACTTGCCCGCTCGTGACCAAAGTTCATCTTCAAGGTAAGAAATACCTCAACCAAGGCCGCACCGTGATCCTCGTCGGTCACGCGGGCCACCCCGAGGTCGAGGGGACGATGGGGCAGATACCCGGCCCCGTTCATCTCGTTCAGACTGAGGACGATGTGAGGTCGCTTCCTCTAGCCGAGACTACACCCGTCGCCTACGTAACGCAGACCACGCTCAGTATCGACGATACGCGCGGGATCATCGAAGCGATCAAGGGGCGGTTCAAGGATGTTGTGGGCCCGGAGACAAACGATATCTGCTATGCCACGCAGAACCGGCAGACGGCCGTGCGCGAACTGACGAAGATCGCCGATGTCATCCTTGTCGTCGGCGCAAAGAACAGCTCGAATTCGAACCGCCTTCGCGAGATTGGAGAGGAGGCCGGCGTTCCAAGCTATCTTCTCGCCGATGGCAGCGAGCTTGACCCCAATTGGGTGAAGGGCGCAAGAATTGCCGGCCTGACAGCGGGTGCTTCCGCTCCGGAGGCCATGGTTCAAAATGTCATCGAGAGTTTACGGGCTCTGGGTCCGGTCGAAGTGACAAATTTACCAGGGGTGCAAGAAAACGTCGAATTCCGGCTGCCCGTGGAGCTGCACTCCGTTTGACTTTGACGAATCCGCGTTTAAGTCCCTCGGAACAGCTGCCTAATGCCGCTTACACCGCGCGCCGCGCGTGTCTCGAACTGGAGCAGTGCTATGGTCTTGCCGTTTTTCCAAGAAAGACGGATCGGTGCCTATCTTCTCAAGCAGAAGCTTATGGGCCGAAAACGCTATCCCTTGGTTCTCATGCTGGAGCCTTTGTTCCGGTGCAATTTGTCCTGCGCAGGTTGCGGCAAGATCGATTATCCCGATCCGATTCTCAATCGCAGGCTTTCCGTACAGGAATGCCTGGACGCCGCGGAGGAATGCGGCGCACCCATGGTGGCAATTCCGGGCGGGGAGCCGCTGATCCACCGCGAGATCGGCGAGATCGTCAAGGGCTTGATAGCGCAAAAGCGCTTCGTTTCGCTTTGCACGAACGCGCTTCTGCTTGAGAAGAAGCTGCATCTTTTCGAGCCGTCGCCTTACCTGTTTTTCTCGGTCCATCTCGACGGCCTGAAAGAGCATCACGACAAGTCGGTCTGCCAGGACGGCGTATTCGACAGAGCGCTGACGGCCATTCTTGCGACAAAGGCCAAAGGTTTCACGGTCAATGTCAACGCAACGATATTCGACGGCTACAAGGCGGAAGATATCGCGCGGTTCCTCGACTTCTGCCGCGATCTCGGCGTGGGCGTGTCCATCTCTCCGGGCTATGCCTACGAGCGCGCGCCCGATCAGGAGCACTTCCTCAACCGGCGCAAGACAAAGGAGCTTTTCCGCAACGTCTTCGCGGCCGGCAAGGGCAAACACTGGACACTGGCCCACTCGCCCCTGTTTCTCGACTTTTTGGCTGGAAATCAAGAGTTTCAATGCACGCCTTGGGGCATGCCCACGCGCAATATTTTCGGCTGGCAGAAACCCTGCTACCTTTTCGGCGAAGGCTATGCGAGGTCTTTCAAGGAGCTAATGGGGACGACCGACTGGGACAGCTACGGCACGGGCCGCTATGAGAAGTGCGCGAACTGCATGGCGCATTGCGGTTACGAGCCCACGGCCGCCGATGCCGCGATCTCGAATCCATTCAAATTGCTAGCCCTGGCTGTGCGTGGCATCCGCACGGAAGGACCGATGGCGCCCGAGATCGCTCTCGATAAGCAGCGGCCCGCCGCTTATGTCCATTCACTCCATGTCGAGCGCGAGCTCGCCCGTCTCAAGCAGGCCGAAGCCGAAGAGCGGCCCCAGCGCCTGACGGCTGCGGAATAGTGCCCGGTTCGCCTTGCGGGAGTCGCCTGCAAGGCGGATCAGACCGGGGAAATCATGCGGCCTTCGCATGAGCGATCTCAAAACGGCCAGTCCATCGGTTTTGCCATCGTCGCGCGCACCCGCCAGCGCGCTTTGCGGTATGGCCCGGTGGGCGGGATCGAGCACGGCCCTTAAAACGGTGTAGGGTAGGCCATACTCGGCTGCAACCTCAGCCACCGGACCGGACTCCATATCCACAGCCGCCGCTCCCGCCGTGCTCCAAAGCGCCGCCTTCTCAACGGCGGTCATGACCGCCGCCTCAGATCCGAAAACCGGCAAATGGAGAGCGTGCGGAATCGATTTCAACAGAGATTTCGACCACTCTGGACAGGTTGGGAACGCGCCACTTCGCGTTATGACCGCAGTTGCTACAATAATTTCGCCAGGCCTCAAGCTGGGCGAGAGCCCGCCCGCAACGCCAAAGCTGATAAGTCCGCGCACACCCTCCCGGACATGGCGGTGAAGGTCTTCGCGATATTTGCGCCGGTTCTGGCCGTAAACCACCGTCACGCCCGGCCCTTGCGCAACCCGCGCCTCGAAATCCATTCCCGCAGCCACCAGCACGGGCTTCCGGTTTACGGCTGCCTTCATTTCGAGCCTGTTCTACTCAAAATACTCATGCCAGGTCTCCGTTTCCGGACGCGGTGCGAGCTGCGAAACGGTGCACCGCCTTTGTTGTCCGCAGCGTGCAACAGTGCGCTGCGGACGGGATCTTTACGGATGCGCTTCGAATGTTGCAAGATCGCGGATTGCCGCTAGCGGCTTCCAGGATGACGAAGTTGCGGGTGCGCACCTTGCTTAATGGCAAAATGGTAAACAGGGCTTTCATTTCTCCCCCGCCACAAAAAGCGCGATTTTTCGCGAATTCGCCCCAAAAAGTGCGATTCAAGAAGTCCGTTGTATATAAAATCGCTGCCGCGTTAACCATGAAGGGCCGTATCCGGTTTGCGGCGCCATTCTCCGCCGTTGACTTTTGTGCTTGCGTATCGGCGCGTTACCGCACTTAACGCTTTAACAAGGCGCTTTTCCCTACATTGGCGGCTCAAAGGATTGCGCTTGAAGCAGACGGCGCAATGAGGACCGGCCGGGGCAGTCGTTAGCGGGATGGCGGACACTTCGGCATTGGCGCGCCGCGGCCGGCAAACTCCGTCCTTGCCACCGCCGCAAAGCTTGCTCATAGGATCGCCACACAATTAGAATCGGTGATGCATGAGCCTTTATCGCGGTTTTCTCACGGTCGGCGGGCTGACGGCGCTAAGCCGGGTTTTTGGGTTTGTGCGCGACGTGCTTTTGGCCGCCGTGATGGGCACGGGCTGGGTCGCCGACGCCTTTTTCGTCTCGTTCCGCTTCCCCAATCTGTTCCGCGCGCTGTTTGCGGAGGGAGCGTTCAACTCGGCCTTCGTGCCGCTCTTCTCGAAGCGGCTGCGCGCCGAGGGCCGGGAAAGCGCGCGCGTTTTCGCCGAGCAGGCGCTGGCGATTTTGTTTGTGGGCGTGACCGCGACCGTGATCGCGGCCGAAATCTTCATGCCCTATCTCGTGAAGGCGATAGCACCCGGCTTTAGCGCGAACGCGGAGAAGTTCCGCCTGGCCGTGCTCTTGACGCGCATTACCTTCCCGTATCTCATCTGCATGTCGCTGGTCGCGCTCACGGCGGGCATATTGAATGCGCTGGGAAAATTCAGCGCGCCGGCCGCGACGCCGGTGCTGCTCAACCTCGTTCTGATCGCGGTCACGCTGTTCGCGGCTGCCAGCGGCTTCTACGACCAACCGGAAGCCGGCATCGTCCAGGCCTGGGGCGTGGCTATCGCGGGCTTCGCGCAACTCGTCTATGTCGCTTATGCCGCACGCGGTCTCGGCATGGACCCCGGCTTCCGCTGGCCGCGGCTTAACCCGGATATGCGCCGGCTTCTGGTGCTTGCGGTGCCGGGCCTCATCACCGGCGGCATCAACCAGGTGAATATCTTCATCGGCACCATGATCGCCTCGATGCAGGCAAGTGCGGTGTCGTTCCTCTATTACGCGGATCGCATCAACCAGCTTCCGCTAGGCATGGTCGGCATCGCCATCGGGGTTGTGCTTCTGCCCACGCTTTCGCGCCATCTCGCCGATCATGACGAGGCGGGCGCCATGGCGAGCCAAAACCGCAGCCTCGAATTCGCATTGCTCCTGACGCTGCCCGCCGCCGTCGCGCTCATCATCATCCCGAAGCCGATCATTCTCGTGCTATTCCAGCGCGGCTCGTTTTCGGCGAACGACACGGTTCAAGTCTCCGCCGCGCTCGCCGCCTATGCTTGCGGCCTGCCTGCCTATGTCATGAACAAGGTGTTCCTTCCGGGCTTTTTCGCGCGCGAGGACACCGCCACACCCATGTGGTTTGCGGGGGCCTCGGTTGCAGTGAATATCGCCGGTTCGCTCATCCTCTTCCCGATGTTCGGCCATATCGGCATCGCGATTGCAACCTCCCTTTCCGGCTGGACGAACGCCATCCTGCTCTCCACCACGCTGATGCGGCGCGGTCATTTCCGCTTCGACACAGCACTCCGCCGGCGCGCGCCGCTGCTCGTGCTCGCGAGCGTCTTGATGGGCGCTGCGCTTTACGGCGCCAATTTGGGCCTCGCACGCTTTTTCGAGGCAGGCCAGGGCGCCCTCATGCATGCGGCCGCGCTCGCCGCGCTGGTGAGCGCCGGCGCCATCGCCTACGCGGCGGCGGCGCAGATTACGGGCGCGATGCGGCTGTCGATGCTGCGGCGGGCTTTTTCGGGGGCTTAATCAAGGCGCGAACCACAACTGTTTCGCGCAACTTATGGTGCTGTCGGGGGAATTCGAAAGCCGCGATTACCGGTTTCGATAGTGAGACCTGAGAATATTCCAGCCGAACGCCGCGCCTCCGGCAAGAAGCGCAAGGCCCAAGGCTTGTAAAATTTGTGCTCCCACGATTCACGCCCTACCAATGATTTCCGCTCCCTTAATGCCACAACCGGGGCTTGCGGGAAAGAGGCGCCCGGCCCTTATTTCTCAAGGTGGTTAAAGTAGAGACGCAGCTTGCTGCGCTCCGATTGGCTATTTCACGGAGCCGAAAAACGCGAGCATATCGTCCAGCACCGGCGGCCCGCGGAAGTTGACCCAGCTCAGCGCGCCCACAATCCAAAGGTGGCCCACGCCGGGATAGACAATGCTCTTCACCACGCCGCCCTTCTCGCGAATGCGCGCCTCAAGCCGGTCGAGATTATAGCGCCGCACCGCGGTGTCGGCGTCGCCGTAAAGCAGCAGCATCGGCGGCTGCGTCCCATCGATGAAGGTCGTCACTTGCATGGCGGGATAGCGCTCGGGCGGCCCGAAAATGTCTTCGAGATCGGGCTCATCCGGCGTGAATGCGTAAGGACCGGCGAGCCCCGCGAAGCCTCGCACCACCGCGCTGCGGTCTTTGCCTTCGCGCGCGAGATAGGACGGATCGGCGGCGAGCAGCGCACCGATATGGGCGCCCGCCGAGTGCCCAGCGACGAAAATGCGGCGCGGATCGCCGCCATAATCCGCGATGCGATCGTAAGCCCAGGCAAGCGCCTTCGCGCCGTCCTCGACAAAAGCGGGAAAACGCACGGCCGGATATTTGCTGTAATCGGGGATAACCGCGATGTAGCCCCGCTTCGCGAAAGCGTCCCCGGCGAAGCGGTAGATCTCCTTAGAGCCGACAGTCCAGCGGCCTCCATAAAAGAAGACAACCACAGGCAGGTTTCGCGTCTTTCTCCTTGGCGGCCCATAAATGTCGAGCCTCTGCCAGGGCTCGGGCCCATACACGGCGTCGCGGACAATCGCGGTCCCGCTGAAGGCCGGCGCTAGGTTCAGGAGGCGCAAACCGAGCGCATGAAGATCGTAAACCGCCAAGACCCCTCCTGCGATAAGCGCGATCAGCGCCACCGTTGCCATACGCCGCATGCTGCACTTCTCCTGCCGCTGCCGTCACAGCAGATAATCGCTGCGGCTCCAAAAAAATACGCCTTCAATCGTCTTGCTCATGTCAAACGCCCGTTGCATTCTGCCCCAGCATCGGATTTTGGGGGGAAGTCGTGTCAAGATTGATTGCCGGGGTCATTTATGTTGCCGCTATTGTCTTCATCGCTCAGCCCACTTTCGCGCAATCGCCGGCGAAGGCGGAGCAGGACAAAAACCAAGCCGGCGTTTGGACCAGCGTCGAAGAGCGCGACGAACAGAAGATCAAGGCTGCCGAAGGGGCTGAACCCCAGTATTCCGTTATTCTGGCAGAGCATATTCGCGCGAAACGCGAGCAGGCGATCGAGGATGCAAAAGCGAAACTCAGCCAAGCCGAGCGTGCATTCGGAAAACGCGACCCGCAACTTGTGAAGCTCCTCATCGCTCTGGCACAAGCCTACGAGGCCGATAATGTGGGTTGCGACGGGGCCCAGCCTGAATATAAACGCGCTCTTGCGATTTTGAAGAAAGCGCCGGGGAAATACCGTGCTGAAATCATCGAGGTAAGCGAGGCCCTCAAAAAGTACGCTTGGTGTGGGCAGGAAGTAAGTTTCTCAATTGGCGAGAGTGATGAGGATGCACAATTGCCGGACTTCCCGTGGCCGCCGCCCGCCGCCTCCACCGCGTACGTTATCCCGGCGAGCGTGTTCACCCGTTACACAACCGTCGGCGAGGTCAGCGCCGCCATTCTCTATGCGCTCGAAGACTCTGGCTACGTCGAACGTAGCTTCTTCCAGACGAAACCCGGTGGCGTAGCCATCGTAACCAGACTTGAGAGGATCGTTGAAGATGGCTCGCCGGCTGCCGGAGCCGACCGCTGGCCCACCGGTTTTAGAGACGAGCCCAGGGGATTGGCTGACTTTCTGCATGGCCTATTTTTCGTAAAAACTGGACACTACCGCGTCATCGTGTTCACCCTGCAGGATCTCCCTTTCAAGCAGGGTCCTGAAGGGTTGACGGGCGAAGCGGCTAAGGCCTGGTTGAAGTTGGGGGTCAATTCTATACCACGTCAAATGGCGAACCGGCCCCACAGCAAGGACAGCACCTGCACCGTTCTCATCTACGAGTTCGAAAGCAACGGAAAAGCTGTGAAAGCCATCGACGCGAGCAGCGTCCCAGGAAAGCAGCACCTCGAAAAAGCCGGTTTACTCGCCGCTCTTCGCTGACCTTGATGGAGGCGCGGCTTGCCGCACTGGATAACGGGCGCCGCTAAACTGCGGGCCGCGAAAAAAATAAGCCGTTAATCGTCTTGCTCATGTCAAACGCCCGTTGCATTCTGCACCGGACCAAGATTATGCGGGGATGCCATGTCAAGATCGATTGCCCGTTTCCTGTTTGCGGCGGCCATCGGCTTTCTCGCCGGTGCAGCCTCCGCACAAACGCCTGCGCCCGGCGCCCTCGTCGCCCAAGCGGAAGACTTCGCCAAGAGAGGCGATTACCGGCAAGCCATTCTCACGGCTCGAAAAGCACTGATCTCGGCGGAGAAAGAGTTCGGGGTCAATGACCCGCGTGTTGTCAAGGCTCTGAGAACGCTGGCGCGGCTGCTCGAGTTGCAACGGCAATACGCGGAGGCCAAGACGCAATACCAGCGCGCGCTATCGATATTGGAGCGGGCTCATCAGGCGGACGGCGAGGAGGCCGCGGAGTTGAAGCTTAGTCTCATGGCCGTCCGATTGAAGGTCGCGGCCGCCGAACAGCTCAGCGCCCGCGCAGACGAGTCCGGAGGCGAGGATGAAGCGCGCACGCGGTCGTTTAGGACGCGGGAGGTTATGCCAGCTCCTATACCGCAATCGGCCGCACCGGACGCGGCGGCAGCGGCAGCGGGGACGGCCGAAACCATGCCGTTTTTCCCGTGGCCGCCGCCCAGGCCCTCGACCACCTATCCTTTTCCTCCAGACACGTTTAGCCGCTATTCCACGGTTGGCGAGGTCAGCACCGCCATCCTCTCGGCGCTGGAACGCTCGGGCTATGTCGAACGTAGCTTTTTCCAGACCGCGGACGGAGGCGTCGCGCTTGTCACCAGGCTTGAGAGGATCGCCAGCGATGGCGCGCCCGCCGATGAGGCGGAGCGCTGGCCGGCCGGGTTCGACAACAGTCCAGCCGGCTTCGTCGATTTTGTCCGCGGCTTGTTCTTTGCCAAAGCCGGTCACTACCGGGTGATCGTCTTTGTGCTGCAAGATAAGGCCTTTTCGGTTTCGCAGAAGCAAGCAACCGGGAAGGACGCGGAGACTTGGCTCAACGTGGGATTCTTGACACTGCCGCCCGAGTTTGCCAGCCGCCCCTTCGGGAAGAACAGCGCTTGCACCGCGCTCATCTACGAGTTTGCAAGCGACGGTTCCGCTGTGCATGGTGTCGTCAGCTCCCTGACCGGAAGACAGCATCTTCAAAAAGCCGGTGTGCTGACCGCCCAAGGCAAGCTAAATTGAGCCCCAAGGGATAACAAAATGGCCCAGAAAGTCTTCATCAGCTACCGGCGCGACGATACCGCGCCCGCTGCCGGCCGCCTTTACGACAGGTTCTGCCGTTTGCTCGGAAAGGAAAATGTTTTCCTCGACGTCGGCGCCATCGATGCGGGCGAGAACTTCGAGGAGAAGATTGGAGCGGAGATCGCCAAGGCCGGCGCGATTTTGGTTCTGATCGGCAAGAGATGGCTGGAGCCGGGACCGGACGGCAAGCCCCGGCTCCTAAATGACCGCGACCATGTCCGCGGCGAGGTCCGGGCAGCCTTGCGGGGCAAGGCTCTCGCCATGCCGGTCTTGGTGGACGATGCGGCGATGCCGAAGCCGGAGGATTTGCCCGATGACATCGCGGAGATCTCGAAACGCAACGCGCCCCCGCTCCGGTACGTAAGCTTCGACGCCGACGCCGATCACATCGCGCGCAAAGCGCTAGGCCGCGCGCCGGGCGAGCTGCTTTGGGAGCGCGAAAGCACCGTTGGACGTAAGATATTGAGCACTCTTACGGGTGGCCTGCTGGCCGCAGCCGGCATCTTTCTTATCGCGCTCTTACACTGGGCATTGTTGCGCCGCTCGATATCGGACTCCGTCGGCGGCGATGGCCAGATGGAGGCCCTTGCCGTGGTCGTGCTAATCTTTGGACTTGTCTTTGGACTGATCTACGGATCCCGGCGGCGGCCCATATCGTAACAATTGCCCTTAACCCGTGCCTGCGGGGCTTGCAATTTTCCGGTGGCGCGGATCATAGTCGCGCGCCGCACCCGCGAGCGGGTGCGGTAGCAAAAGTGGCAAGCTCGCAAAGCCGGGCTTGTTGGGACGAGGGCTACCGATGACCATCGAACAGCGCGTATTCTCCGGCGTCCAGCCGACCGGCAATCTCCACCTTGGGAACTATCTCGGCGCCATCACCAGGTTCGTGGCGCTGCAGGAAACGTACGATTGCATCTATTGCGTTGTGGATTTGCACGCGATCACCGTCCGGCAGGAACCGGCGGATTTGCGCCGTTCGACCCGCGAGGTCACGGCAGCCTTTATCGCAGCGGGCGTTGACCCGGAAAAGCATATCATCTTCAACCAAAGCCAAGTGAGCGTCCATTCGGAGCTGGCGTGGATTTTGAGCTGCGTCGCCCGGATCGGCTGGCTGAACCGCATGACGCAATTCAAGGAGAAGGCGGGCAAGGACCGGGAGAATGCGAGCGTCGGGCTCTATGTCTATCCCGTGCTGATGGCCGCCGACATCCTCGCTTACCGCGCGACGCATGTGCCGGTCGGCGACGATCAGAAGCAGCATCTGGAGCTTGCCCGCGATATCGCACAGAAATTCAACGTGGATTTCGCGGAGACCATTGCCGCGGCCGGCTTCAAGGACGGCTTCTTCCCGCAGCCTGAGCCGCTCATCTCGGGCCCTGCGACGCGTATCATGTCGCTGCGCGACGGCACGAAGAAGATGTCGAAGTCCGACCCTTCCGATCTATCGCGGATCAACGTGGCCGACGATGCGGAAACGATAGCGAAGAAGATCAAAAAGGCCAAGACCGATCCCGAGCCGCTGCCAAGCGATGAAAAGGGCTTCGAGGGCCGGCCCGAGGCGGAGAACCTCGCGGGCATCTATGCGGCGCTGAGCGGACAGAGCATGGAGAAAGTGCTGAGCGAATTCGGCGGCGCGCAATTCTCCAAGTTCAAGAATGCGCTGGCGGACCTTGCGGTCGAAAAAATGGGACCCATCGGGGCGGAAATGAAACGGATTTCCGCCGACACCGGTTATATCGACGGCGTGCTCGCGGACGGCGCGGAGCGGGCGCGCACTATCGCGGACGAGACCCTGCGTCAAGTGTGCGATATCGTCGGTTTTGTGCGGGCCGTGAAACCGGCCGCCAAACATGCTAAGCTACACCGCCCCTAACTCAGAGATCGCAAGCTAATGGCGGACCATGAGCCGCGCCACCTTTTCACCGAAGGCCACAAGCGCAAATTCTTGGTGATTGTCGACGAATCGCCCGAGGGCGAGACCGCTCTCTATTATGCGGCGCGGCGCTCACAGCGCACTGGAGGCGGACTCGCGCTTTTGTTCGTCATACAGCCGGCCGAGATGAGTCACTGGCTTGGCGTCGAGCAGGCGTTCCGCGAGGAGCAGTACAACAAAGCCCGCGCTGTGTTCCGGCTAGGCAACCGCAAGCTCAAGACTTGGGGCTTCGAGGATATCGTTCCGGAGGAAATCGTCCGGGAAGGTCAAAAGGCAGAGGAGATCGTCAAACTCATCGAGGACGATCAGGATTTTGGCATTCTCGTCCTTGGTGCCTCGACCGATCCTTCAGGGCCAGGGCCGCTTGTCTCGTCGCTGGCGGCGGGAGCCAAGGCCGGCACTTTTCCTATCCCTATCACCATTGTGCCCGGAAACCTCACGATCGAAGAGATCGCTGGGCTTGCCTGACTGGTCAAGTCGGATTTTCTCTTGAAACATAGCCCTAGGCTGCATTATTAGGATAAAAGCTGTTCTATTGTACGGAAGAAGCACAAGACCCCCCTCACTCTGTCTCTCTCCCCAAGGGGAGAAGGGACGCTGCCGCAACGGTTGCGGACTCCCTCTCCCCTCGGGGAGAGGGCAGGGGTGAGGGGGGACTTCCCTACGGTTCCGTATCGGACACGAATTCTAGCATTCGCCTGGGAGTGAGAGGGGAACCGTCATGTTCATTCAGACAGAAACAACGCCGAACCCGGCGACTTTGAAATTTCTTCCCGGACGCACCGTGCTTCATGCCGGCACGCGCGACTTCCGCGACGCCCTAGAGGCCGCGGCGATCTCTCCGCTCGCGGCACGGCTTTTCGAGGTCGACGGTGTCACTGGCGTATTTCTTGGTTCCGACTTCGTTTCGGTCACGAAAGACGGCAGTGAGTGGCAGCAGCTCAAGCCCGCCGTGCTCGGCGCGATCATGGAGCACTTCCTTTCCGGCGAGCCGGTCATGCTCGGCGGCCATAGTGCGGCGGATACTTCCGGCGAAGATTTCGATCCCTCCGATGCCGAGGTGGTCGCCGCGATCAAGGAGCTGATCGAAACGCGCGTCCGCCCAGCGGTGGCCAACGATGGCGGCGATATCATCTTCCGCGGGTACCGCGCGGGCACCGTCTATCTCAAGATGCAGGGCGCTTGCTCGGGCTGCCCATCCTCGACCGCGACGCTCCGTCATGGGATCGAAAACTTGTTGAAACACTTCATTCCGGAGGTCGAGGCCATTCAGGCTGTATAGAGATGCCGCTAGCGCCTCACTGCATCCTGTGTCAGTGTTCCCCGCAACAGACAACGGATTGAGGCGCTCATGGCAGGGCTCATCGCAAAAGACTGCTTGGATCAACTCTTCCTGCAAGCCCGCACACACAATAAGTGGCAGGACAAGCCCGTATCCGATGAGGCGCTGCGCCAGCTCGTCGATATCATGAAAATGGGCCCCACGAGCGCGAACCAGTCGCCTGCGCGCATTGTGTTCGTGCGGACACAGGAAGCCAAAGGGCGTCTTGAGCCTCATCTGTCGGAGGGCAATCGCTTAAAAACGATGAGCGCGCCCGTCTGCGCGATCATTGGCTACGATCTGAAGTTCTATGAGCATTTGCCGAAGCTTTTTCCCCACGCCGATGCCAAAAGCTGGTTTGAGGGCAAGCCGGACGAAATTATCGAGACCTCGGCCTTCCGCAACGGAACCTTGCAGGGCGCCTACTTCATCCTCGCCGCGCGTGCCTTGGGGCTCGACACCGGGCCGATGTCGGGCTTCGATAATGCCGGCGTCGACCGCGAATTTTTTGCCGGCACGAGCGTGAAATCGAACTTTCTCTGTAGCCTTGGCTACGGCGACCCGTCGGGACTGTTTCCCCGTTCGCCGCGTTTTGCTTTCGAGGAGATTGCTACAATCGTTTAGTTCGAATGCGGCGTGGCTGTGAGAATTCTTGCGATAGAGACAAGCATGGGCCGGACTTCGGCTGCTCTGACGGCAGGGCCGGAAGCAGAGCGCATGCTCGTCCGGCGCCTCGAAGCAGGCGAGCCCCAAGCTGAAGGGCTTATACCTCTCATCGGGGAGCTGATGGCTGACGCAGGCATCGAGTTCCCTTCGCTCGGCCGCATTGCGGTCTGCATCGGCCCTGGCGGGTTCTCCGGCATCAGAACTGGCGTGGCCGCCGCCCGCGGCATCGGGCTGGCTGCGGGCGTTCCGGTGGTGGGTGCAACGAGCTTTAAGATCATGGCCGCGGCCTTCGAGCAAGAGGGCGAAACGCCCGAAAGCTATGGCATCGCAGCTCCGGCGGGGCTAAGCGCGGTCTTCTGCCAAATCCTCGCGCGCGGCGGAATACCGGTGACTGAGATCCTGGCGCTGCCCCATAATGAGGCGGCCGCCTTCTTCGAGGGCAGGGCAGAGCTGCTGGCAGGACCCGCCGCCGGCCCTCTATCTGAAAGCGGTTATGTTTCGCTGCCGGTGAGAAGCGCCAGCCTAATGCCAGACGCCGAGGCGCTCGCGCGGATCGCGCCAAGCCTCGATCCGCGGCGCGAACTTCCCTCGCCCTATTATGTGAGACCGGCGGACGCCCGGCCGCAAACAGGGCACATTATTCCCCGCAAGGACGATTGAGCGCACCGTGGCCATCCGGCTCATGCTAAAAAGGGAAGTCCCCCCTCACCCTGTCCCTCTCCCCGCTGGGGCGAGGGAACGCTTGCACCGTCGCGGAGAGAGAGCCGCAGCCCCCCTTGGGGAGAGGGCTGAGGTGAGGGGGTCTAAACGAGCCATATCCATGCCAATCGATATAAAGCGGGCGCTTCCTTCCGATGCCCCAGACCTCTCAGCCCTCCACGACCAAGCGCTTCCGCCAGGCTGGCTTGTTGCCGATATCGCTGCCTCTTGCGGCGATACCAGCCGGATCGTTCTAAAGGCCGTGAACGGCGCCGTGTTGCTGGGCTTCGCCATTTTTCAATTCGCAGCCGACGAAGCTGAAATTCTATCCATCGCTGTTGCAAAGGAAACGCGACGGCGCGGTATCGGATCGTCGCTCATGGAAGCCGCTATCGCGGCCTGCCAAAAAAAGTTAATCTCTCGCATTTATCTTGAAGTGGCTGAAGGAAACGCGGCGGCGCGCAGACTTTATGAAAAGTTTGGATTTCTCGTTATCGCGCACCGGAAAAACTACTACCAAGCTGCAAGGCCCGCGCCGGAAACGGCCCTTATCATGAGACTCGACACTGGGCGCGGCTTATCGCAGATTGACCGGCAAACAGGTGCGGCTCAATGAATCTGACGGGGAATATGACTGAATTCGAGCGGGGCATGGATGCTCTGGTTTTTCATGGCTGGACGATGAGAGCGCTGCGCAATTTGCGGGCCCTGGTTCTTCTCGCGGCCTTTTTTGCTGTTACGCTACCCTTGATGCTTGTTCAATATGTACTGATAAAGCTCAGGCTTAACCAGGCAAAGACGCTGCCCCATTTTTATCACAAGCTCGTCTGCCGTGTTCTTGGCATCCGGGTTCATGTCAAGGGCCGCCTCGCAACGGATAAGCCGGTTCTGTTGGTTTCCAATCACATATCTTGGCTGGACATGCCGGCTTTGAGCACGATCGGGCCCGTTTGCTTCGTGTCGAAAGCTGAAACTGCGAGCTGGCCTTTTATCGGACTGCTTGTGAAATTGCAGCGCAGCGTTTTTGTGGACCGGACGCGGCGTACTCTTTTGAAGGATACGGCGGGCGAGATCGCCGAGCGGCTGGCGAAAGGCGACAACATCGTGCTTTTCGCCGAAGGCACAAGCAGCGACGGCAACCGGGTCCTGCCCTTCCGGAGCTCGCTTTTTTCTGCCGCTGCTTTCACCCCCAAGGCCGCCAACGATAATGGCCCCGATGTCGTTGTGCAAACGGTCGCTATCGCCTACACCCATCTTCATGGCCTGCCGATTTTGCGGCATGAGCGTCCCCTCATAGCGTTCTACGGTGAAATGGAGATGGTGAGCCACGCTTGGAATTTTTTGAAGAGCGGTCCCCTGGACATTACGATCTCTATAAGCGACCCTGTGCCGCTAGCATCGCTACCAGGCCGCAAGGAACTGGCCGCGTTTTCCGAAGCGCGCGTGCGCCGCGATTATGTGGAGCAATTGACGTCCCGCCACCGGGCGGCGTGATTGAAAAACGATAGACCCATGCAAGACGCGGAAGCCGGCACAAGGCTTATTCAGCCCAATCGGGATGCGGCACAAGAAGATGAAAGAACTGGTGCAACCAAGAAGGTGTTTATCAAGACCTTCGGCTGCCAGATGAACGTCTACGATTCCGGACGCATGGCCGATACGCTCGGCTCGGCCGGATTCACCGGGACGGAAAGCCTTTACGACGCCGATCTTGTCATCCTCAATACCTGCCATATCCGCGAGAAAGCCGCCGAGAAGGTCTATTCCGAGCTTGGGCGTATCCGGCTCGTTCAGGAAGCGAGAGGGCGGGCCGGCCGCGATTTAACGATCGCAGTCGCAGGCTGCGTCGCACAGGCCGAGGGCCGGGAGATGGCGCTGCGGGCGCCAGCGATCGGCGTTGTGGTGGGGCCGCAAAGCTATCACCGCCTGCCTGCGCTCCTCGAAGAGCATGCGAAAAGCGGCAAGACCGTTATCGAAACCGAATTTCCAGCCGCGGAAAAATTCGGCGCGCTGCCCGCGCCAAGGCTTCGCCCGGCGCGTTCAGCTTTCCTGACCGTCCAGGAAGGCTGCGACAAGTTCTGCACCTTCTGCGTTGTGCCCTATACGAGGGGCGCCGAATATTCGCGGCCGGGCGCGGAAATCGTCGATGAAGCGCGCCGGCTTTTGGACCAGGGCGTCAGCGAGATTACGCTCCTCGGCCAAAACGTGAATGCTTATCGGGGAGCGGGACCGTCCGGCCAGCCCTGGGCTCTGCCGGACCTGCTGGCCGCGCTATCCGGTCTCCCTGAGCTGGCGCGGCTGCGTTACACTACAAGCCATCCGAACGACATGACCGCGAGCCTCATCGCCGCACATCGCGATCTGCCTAAGCTCATGCCCTATCTCCATCTCCCCTTCCAGGCGGGTTCCGAACGGATATTAAAAGCAATGAACCGGAAGCACACGATGGCCGATTATCTTCGCATCGTGGAGGAGCTTCGCGCAGCCCGCCCGGACATCGCCCTTTCCACCGATGTCATCGTTGGCTTCCCCGGAGAGACGGAGGACGACTTTCAAGAAACGCTGCGCACCGTCGAAGCGGTCCAATTCGCGCAAAGCTACTCCTTCAAATATAGCGCGCGTCCCGGCACACCGGCGGCGGAGTGCGGCAGCCAGATCGGCGACGATGTCAAAGCGGACCGGCTTGCGCGGCTGCAAACGCTCCTATCCGGGCAGCAGGCCGCGTTTAACCGGAGCATGGTTGGCCGCACCCTCGATGTGCTTTGGGAGGCCTCCGGCAAAAGGCAGGGCCAAGTGTCTGGCCGGTCGCCTTATCTTCAGGCGGTGCACGCTGAAGGGGAGCTTACGTTGCTCGGAAGGATCACAGCGGTGGAAATCGTGAGTGCCGGCCAAAATAGTCTTCATGGTGTCATAAAAAATTGAGGCACACTTGCTATATGTTAACGGATGCAGTGCAACTTGCGCAGCAAAAGGATGCGGAGAGATAATTTTTGCCCGGTGTCGAGACACCACCACCCCGGCGGACAATGAGCGGAAGTACGCGGCCCCAACCATGGCGCGGTAGCTCGAAGCCGCAGCCAGGTCAATCCTTGTACCGAATCGAAATCACTTTCGACGATAACCGCAAGCTCGCCGATGTGCTTGGCGAGTTCGATGCCAACCTCGCCCTTCTCGAAAGCAAGCTCGGTCTTAGGGCAGTCGTTCACGGCAATGTCGTTGTCCTCGATGGCGACCGGGAGACATGCCTTTTAGGCAAGGCCGTGCTAGACACGCTTTATCAGCGTGCAAAGACCGGCACGGCGATCGCTTCTGGCGATGTCGAAGGTGCCATGAGGCATTTGACAAGCGTTAATTCCGGTTCGCTGCCCGGCCTCAAATCTCCAGAGCCCTTTCCGGCCTTCGGCGAGCTCAAGACCCGCAAACGCACGATCATAGCGCGCACGCCCGCGCAATCGGCGTATATCAAGGCGCTGCAAAGCCGCGAATTGGTTTTCGGCACAGGACCTGCCGGCACGGGCAAGACTTATCTCGCGGTCGCCTATGCGGCGGGCTGCATCGAGCGAGGCGAGGTGGATCGCTTGATCCTCTCGCGGCCTGCCGTCGAGGCGGGCGAGCGCCTCGGTTTTTTGCCTGGGGATATGAAGGAAAAGGTCGATCCCTATTTGCGTCCGCTTTACGACGCGCTTTACGATGTGCTCGCTCCCGAGCGAGTCGAAAGAGGACTCGAAACGAAGTCGATCGAGATCGCGCCGCTTGCGTTCATGCGCGGCCGGACGCTGAGCCATTCGATCGTTATCCTCGATGAGGCCCAAAACTGCACGGCCATGCAAATGAAAATGTTTCTCACCCGGCTGGGCGAGGGGAGCAAAATGATCGTCACTGGCGATCCCACGCAGATCGACTTGCCGGCCGGGCAATCGTCCGGCCTTGCGGACGCGCTTTCAATTCTTGACGGAGTCGAGGGTATCGGGCATGTCGCGTTCACGCGTGCGGACGTTGTTCGCCATCCCCTCGTCGGACGCATTATTGAAGCTTATGAAACAAAGCGCTAAGTTAAGCCCATTATGACCGCCGAAACGACAAAGACCGTTGAGCCTCCGCCCGCTGGAGAGGAAGGGTCCAGCTCCGAAAGCGAGCCGCCGCCATGCGCGGACATTTCCATTGAGGACGAGCGCTGGCGATCGGTCCCGGAGTTTTCTGAGCTCATTCCGGGACTTGTGGCGGCTACCCTGCTTGCCATACAGCTTGCGCCGGAAACGCACGCCGTCAGCATAGCTTTGCTGTCCGATGCGGCAATCCGCTCGCTGAATAAGGCCTTCCGGGGCAAGGACACCGCGACGAATGTACTCTCTTTTCCCTCGGTGCCCCTAAAAAGCCAAGCCGGCCCAGCGTTTCTCGGAGACGTCGCGCTCGCCTACGAAACCGTAGCCGGCGAAGCTTTGGAACAGCAGAAGCCATTCCTCCACCACGCGGCCCATCTTGTGGTGCACGGCGTTTTGCATCTGGCCGGTTTCGATCATGACAGCGACACCGATGCCGGGCGCATGGAAGCTGCCGAGCGCGGCATTCTCGGCAAGTTCGGCATTCCCGACCCCTATGGGGACGGCGCGCTGCCGCCTGCAACCTCCCGCTAACCTCAACATGCGAACCATTCACGAAGCTATGTCTACACAACTCGGATTCGAAACGGCGAAATCGAAAGCATCGCCAAGCTGGCTGCAACGCATGGCCTCCAATTTGGGGTTCGCGAGCACGCTTAGCCTGCGCGAAACGCTGGAAAGCGCAATCAGCGAGACGCCGGAGGCGGAAGACAAATCCCTCACTCCGCAAGAGCGGACCATGCTGCTCAATGTGCTGGGCTTCGGCGAGACGCGCGTGGCAGAAGTCATGATCCCCCGCGCCGATATCGTCGCGATCGAAGAGGACCGCCCTGTCGCAGCTCTGTTTGCCGTGTTCGCGCAAGCAGGGCATTCACGCGTGCCGGTTTTCCGCTCCAGCCTCGATAATCCGATCGGCATGGTGCACATCAAGGACGCCATGGCCTGGGCCACCCGCAGCGCACCCGGACCCTCTGCCAAGAACGAGCTCGCCCCGGGAGAGTCTCTCGCCAACCTCGACTTTGGCAGTGCGAAGCTGAACACGACCATCGCAGAGGCTGGCATAGTCCGCGAGGCGCTTTTCGTTCCGCCATCGATGCCGGCGCTGACACTGCTGGCAAAAATGAAGGCAAAAAAGATCCATCTCGCGCTGGTCGTCGATGAGTTTGGCGGCACCGATGGGCTTGTCACCTTCGGGGATTTGGTGGAAGCAATCGTCGGCGACATCGAGGACGAGCACGATACTAGCGAAGCGCCGTCTATCGGGTACGAAAATGAAGCCTTCGTCGCCAGCGCACGCACGCCTATAGAGGATGTCGAGCAAGTTCTCGGCATCTCGCTGACATCGGCGGGTGCTACTGAAGATGTCGACACGTTGGGTGGCCTGATAATGGCGATGGCTGGCAGCATGCCGAAGCGCGGGCAGATCATTCCCCACGCCTCGGGTGTAACTTTCGAAATCCTGGAAGCAGGGCCGCGCCGCTTGCATACCGTACGGATATCGAAACCGCTTGCTCTTGGCGCTCCGGACAAACCGCGGTTGCTTCCGGCGCCCGAAAATGGGCTGGACGGCCACGGTGCAAAAGCCGCATGAACGCAGCCAAGACAATCTAACTGGAACCGCTAATCTGCCACACTTTCGCTCTTGCGCGAAGTTAGCCCTCTTCGCGTTTTTTCCATCGCGCCTCCACGAAGCGGCTAGGGTGGTGGAAAATCTCTCCGGGCGCGCCCGCGCCTCCCTCAACTGGATCGCTCATGGACGCACTACCGAAGCTTATCATGCGTCTAAAGACCTGGAAATTGGCGCTGATCGCCTTTCTGGCGGGTGCGGTTTCCGTTCTTGCGATGGCGCCATTTTTTCTATGGCCCGTCATGTTCGTGACTTTCACGGTTCTAATCTGGTTGCTGGACGGTGTGTGCTTCTGGGGGGCTGGTGCGGAGGTGCCCTTGGCGCCGTTCCGCGAACGGGTGCGGCGGGCGGCGTATATCGGTTGGGCGTTCGGCTTCGGCTATTTTCTCGCGAGCATCTACTGGATCGGCTACGCGTTTTTTGTGGATGCCGAGCGTTACGCGGCCTTGATGCCTTTCGCGGTTGCGGCGTTGCCGGCGGGCCTTGCACTTTTCTATGCTGCAGCGGCCGCTCTCGCCGCGGCGATGTGGCAGCGGGGCTATGCGCGGCTCGTAGCCTTCGCGTTCGCTTTTTTCTGCGCCGAGGCCGCGCGCGGCCATATCCTAACGGGATTTCCCTGGAATTTGTTTGGGGAGGCGCTTGCCGCCAACGATGCGCACATGCAAATGGCGGCCTATATCGGCATTTACGGCCTGACGCTTGCGGCGCTTTTCATCTTTCCGGCGCCCGCGGCCCTAATCGCGGCGCCTAATTCACGCTTTGCAAGGCTTCCGGCGCCGCTTCTGGCATCCGTCATCGCGCTCGCGGGCAGCTATGCCTCCGGCAGCCACCGCCTGCTTGAGACGGCGGGCGAGGTGGAAGGCGTCCGTGTCCGCATTGTGCAGCCCAACATTCCTCAACGGGAAAAGTGGAAGCCCGAAAACCGGCAATGGATATTCGACCGCGTACTCTCCTTGAGCCGGACCGGAACCGGCGGCGAGGACATCGGTGCTTTCACGCATGTGATCTGGCCTGAGTCTTCGGTGCCGTTCCTGTTCGGATTCAATAGCGGCATGTTCAGTCAGGAGGCACGTAGCATCCTCGCCGCGCTGATTCCGCCACACACAACCCTTGTTCTAGGTGCAGAGCGCGCGGAGGGAATACTTTCGGTTGATGCACGTTATACCTTCAACCGCGTGTATAATAGTCTTTTCGTGCTGAGCGAGGGGGCCATAATTAGCCAAGCTTATGACAAGATTCATCTCGTTCCGTTCGGCGAGTACGTTCCGTTCCGCGACGTGCTGACGCTTGTAGGAATGCGCGCTTTTTCGCACCGCATGGATGGCTTCGAGTCCGGCGTTGAGCAGGCTCCCCTGATCCATACGCCACAAGCTCCTGATTTCCTTCCCTTAATCTGCTACGAGATCATTTTTCCCGGCCTTGTCGCGAACTTAGAGAAGCGCCCGGGCTGGCTCGTGAACGTCACGAATGACGCTTGGTTCGGCGACTCGACCGGACCTCATCAGCATCTCCACCAAGCGCGAATCCGTGCAACCGAGGAAGGTTTGCCGGTCATGCGCGCGGCCAATACAGGGATTTCTGCGGTTGTGGATCCATACGGGCGGGTACTCGCCAAATTGGATCTAGGTAAAACCGGTGTAATCGATCATGGGCTACCGCGGGCGTTACCTGCAACCGTCTATGAAAAAATACGCTTTCCGTTACTTATTGTGTTATTCGTTTTTCCGATTCTTTTTTATTTCATCCTAGTTGTATTTAGAAGGACCGAATGAGTTCGGATTTTGAACCGGAGAACGCATCTTTGCCTTACTTTACTAGCAGTTTAGTCAAAGCGTCAAAGGTAATTCGTTTTTGACGCAAGAAGCAACTTGACGGCTTAAACTTGTGTATCTACAACTTGTAGGTAGTGAAAATTGATCGTTCTGCTGAGTGCGCTCAACTTAAAGATGGCAGCAAGAGAGGGGGCGGAATATGGGCATTGTGGAGTCTTCAGTGTCGATGTTAGCCGATAACGATGAGATTTACGAAACGACCGGCCGAAAGCCGAATCCAGTGGATGTCCACGTCGGAAGCCGTGTGCGATACCGGCGGATGATCGTCGGCATGAGCCAGGAGAAGCTGGGTGAGAAAATGAACCTCACTTTCCAGCAAATCCAGAAATACGAGAAGGGTACGAACCGCATCGGCGCAAGCCGGCTGTTCCATCTTTCGAAAATCCTCGAGGTCCCCGTGGGGTATTTCTTCGAGGATGCCTTTGCCAATAGCGCGCCGTCGCACTCTGTGCAGGGGCTCCATGAGCCGGAGCAGGAAAGCTATCTTCTGGACTTTCTGAGCTCGCGCGAGGGATTGGACCTTAACCGCGCTTTTGCGAAGATTCATGATCCAAAAGTCAGACGGCGTGTTATCGACCTCGTAAGGGCCTTGTCAGAAGAAAAGCCTGACGCTAAGGAAAGCCAGCCCGGGCTCGCAAACGATCTCGGATAACGCGGCGAAAGCCGCGCTCCTCATAACAACGAAGACTGGAACGGGGCTGTGTCTCGCAAAAATTATCTTTTTACCAGCGAATCTGTGTCGGAGGGGCATCCCGATAAGGTTTGCGATCAGATTTCCGACGCGATCGTCGATCTTTATCTCGGCGCGGAACCGCATTCGCGGGTCGCGCTGGAAACTCTGGCCACCACAAACCGGGTTGTGCTTGCCGGCGAGGTGCGCGGCCCTTCATCCATCGGCCCGGAGAATCTGATCGAAACCGCCCGCCAAGTCATTCGTGATATCGGCTACGAGCAGGCGGGCTTCGATTGGCGCAAGGCCGAGATCGACTGCTACGTCCATTCGCAATCGGCGGACATCGCGCAAGGCGTGGACGCGTCCGGCAATAAGGATGAAGGAGCGGGCGACCAGGGCATCATGTTCGGCTATGCGTGCCGCGAGACCGAAGGCTATATGCCGGCGCCGATCTATTATGCCCATCGCATCCTTTTCGAGATGTCGAAGCTGCGGCATTCAGGGCAGCTCCCCGAACTCGGGCCGGACGCCAAGAGCCAGGTGACGCTGCTTTATGAGAACGGCAAGCCGGTTCGCACCGCCTCGGTGGTGGTCTCGACGCAGCACGGCGAGGACGTCAGCCAGGAGCGCGTGCACGAGATCGTCGGCAACGTGGTGACCGAAGTTCTGCCGAAGGGCTGGATGTGCCCGAAAGAGGAATTCTACGTCAATCCAACCGGGCGGTTCGTCGTGGGTGGCCCCGATGGCGACGCGGGGCTGACCGGGCGCAAGATCATCGTCGATACCTATGGCGGTGCGGCGCCTCACGGCGGCGGCGCCTTCTCGGGCAAAGACCCGACGAAGGTCGACCGCTCGGCGGCCTATGCGGCGCGGTATGTCGCCAAGAACGTCGTCGCGGCGGGACTGGCGGATCGCTGCTGCCTGCAGCTTTCCTACGCCATCGGCGTGGCCAAACCGCTGTCGATCTATGCCGATCTTTACGGCTCGGGCCGCGTGGACGAGGACAAGCTGGAGGCCGCGATCATGGATAGCGTCGATCTCAGCCCGCGCGGCATTCGCGAACGCTTGGGCCTCAGCCGGCCGATCTACCGCCGCACGGCGTCTTACGGACATTTCGGCCGCGACCCCGAAGCCGACGGCGGCTTCTCGTGGGAACGCCTCGACCTCGTGGACGCACTGAAAGACGCGCTGAGCTGATAACGCAACACCCCTCATCCTGTCCTTCTCCCCATGGGAGAAGGGACGCCCGAACAAGGCGCTGCGCATGCAACGACGTCCCCTCTCCCGGTGGGAGAGGGACAGGGTGAGGGGTGAGAGGCTTGGGTTCGCAAACGCAGCACTACACGGCCTCCGGCGCGTAAAGCCGCTCATAAAGGTTCCTCAATATCGCGGCGGTCGCGCCCCAGATGCAACGCTTCTCGAATTCGATGGCATAGAAAAGCACGTTCCAACCCTTCCATTCGCGGAAATGTCTCACGTGATTCTGCTCCGCCATCAGAAAGGATAACGGTACTTCGAAGACCTCCGCCACTTCGGCCGGCTCAGGCA
>JBKQOR010000042.1:0-14494 GCA_052145435.1 Rhodomicrobium sp.
GCCTTCGCGGGAATGACGTTCGTAGCTTATACGCTGGCTTCGCATTTCGATTTTTTCACACGCTCCTTCGCGGGAATGACAATTAGAGGCGATTGGGCCTCACCCAGTGGGTGACGGGCGGCCGGCAGCTACCGCGCTGTTTTGGCGTAAAATTTCACTGCGGGAACGGGCCGGCTGCTTTCTTAGGTCTAACCGGTCCGCAGAGCCATCGTCGTGTTCGTCGTAGCCAAACAAAAGGGCCGCTTTCGCGGCCCTTGAAGTCAAAGCTCCTGAACGGACTACCAACCGTAGCCGTAGCAGTACGGGCCAGTGTAGGGCCAAACGCAGGGATAGCCCCAGCCGCCGTAGCCCCATCCGCCGTAACCGTAACCGCGACCGTAACCGCGGCCGTAACCGTAACCGCGACCGTAACCGCGACCGCCCCAACCGCGACCGCCGCGACCAAAGCCGCCACGACCGAAGCCACGCCCGCCGTGGCCCCAGCCATGCCCGCCCATGCGGCCGCCCATGCGGACCAGCGTGACGGCGCTGTCGGTCTGGGCGCTCAGCGCCGAGCTATCTTGCACGACAGATCCCGCCGATGCCGCCTGCACCGACAGAGTCAAACCGGCTGCCGCGATCGCGGCGACAACCATATGTCTAAGCTTCATGAAAAACCTTCCCTTGAGTTGAGGTTCTCGAACTTTCCCGGCCAAGGTACCTATCGCTGGCTTTATGCCAAGCTTGTATGTCATTCAAAGAAGCACAGCGGATTCCGCCGCACCAGGAGAATCTAATACAGCATTGTGAAAAAGAGAAGGCTGTCGATATAAAGTTTGTCTGTAACCAATTGTATCGCCATACCGGCGTCCGCGCACCTGCCTGCCGCCATTTGCAACATAACCTTGACAAGGGCCGCTTTCGCGGCCCTCCGGCATACGTTTCCTTGAAGGCTCAGTAGCAGAAGTTCCAAGCATTCGCGCTGCAATAACCGGGGCCATACCCGGCATTAATGCAGTTCCAATAGCAGCTACCGCCGCCGCCACCATACCCGTACCACCGTCCGCCGCGCCAATAACCGCGCCCATGGCCCCAACGGCCACCGCGGCCCCAGTGACCGCCATGGCCCCAGTGACCGCCGTGGCCCCAGTGACCACCGTGGTGCCCGCCACCGCCGTGATGGAAGCCGCCATGATGGCCACCGCCGCCGCCATGGCCATGGCCATGGCCATGGCCAACAAGGATCGTTAAGCCTCCTGACTGCGCCGCCCCGGCTACGTCGCTCGGGGTGCCCCCCCCTGCATAGGCAGCTTGTCCAAACAGCGACAATCCAGCGATTGCCGCGCCTGCTATCAAAAGATTTCTGATCGACATTTTAGGATCTACCTCTGTTATCGAGTTTACGATCCTTTTCCCGGCCAAGTGCCGGCACCTTAGCGCCGACTGCACCCGCGCTGGCATAGAGCCCCTAGCGCTAATGTAACAATAACAGATTTTTAGGAAGCGATATGCACAAAATCGTAAGCGATTGTAAACCAAACCCGCTCTGCACAGCCTGCAGAGTGGAGAGCGGCCTCTGCGTTCAGCCCGCGCGAGGTCAGTAGTAGAAGTTCCGCGCGGGGGCGCTCGAAACCCAAGATTGTAAATATTTTCAACCGAAAGCCATGGGGAACCCGATTTGAATGCGAAGCGCGCGTATTGGCCATGATCGCGAGCAAACGAAAAGGGGCCGCTTGCACGGCCCCAGATCGTCCGGCCGCACGGCCGTTTAATAGCAGAAATTAGGAGCGTATGCGTTGCAGTAGCCAGGGCCGAATCCGGCATTAATGCAGTTCAAGTAACAGCTACCGCCGCACACGCCGACAGCCGGGCCCCAGTACCAAACGCCGCCGTACCAATAGCCGCGGCGTCCGCCATCCCCAGTGCGCGCCGGCCGGAACGCCAAGGGCGCGCCAATGGCCGCCGCCATGGCCCCAAAATCGTCAAGCGGCAACCCGGTTAATAGCAATAATCTCCGGAGTAAGTGCCGCAGTAGGAAGGCCCCATTCCGGAGTTGACGCAGTTCCAATAGCAGGAGCCGCCATAGTAATAACCGTCCCACCAAAACCATGCGCCGCCATACCAATATCCACGCCGGCCGTTACGCCAGCCCCAGCGGGCGCCTTTGGGCACACGATGATAATGATGGTACTTTCCGGAGCCGGACTTCCAAGTGCCCGGGTTTTTATTTTTCCAGGCGCCCGGCTTTCCGCTTTTCCACGCACCGGGCTTTCCACTTTTCCACGCACCGGGCTTTCCATAGCTCCACATGCCGCCGGGTTTTCCGTAGAAGCTGCCGCCCGGTTTAGAAAAGCCGCCGAAGCTCTTGCCCCCGCCGCCGCCGCCGGAATGGCCTACGAGAACGATGGAACTGTCTACCAGGCTCACAGAGTGCGCAACGGAAGCCGCTGAAGCGGTCTCCCCCATGAGCACCAGCCCAAATAGTGCCGCCGCGGCGGCAATCAGATGTGTAAGTTTCATCTTCAACCTTCTTTTTGCATCGTTGAAGGACTTTTCCCCGGCCCCGCTACCCGCCGATGGCTTTGCGCCATTCTCTGGACCCCGGCAAAGCTCCCGCGCCAAGCACAATAAAGTTCGCATTGCGAAAGGGAAAGTCATGTCTTGTTAACGATTAACGTGTTGCCCCGCTCGTGGCATGCTGCCGGCGGGAGCTCCGGAATTTTGCTTGCGCCTTCGCGTCCGAAACGCTATCTCTGCGCGATGGCGGCTTTTGCCGCCTTTTTGCATGCCCGTGACGGCCATCCGCCGTCTGTCAGCAGGATCTCTGCAAAGGAGGGCGTGCTCCATCCGTCTCTCAACTGGAGCACTTCCATGACCAAGCGCGTCAGCGCCAAGCACAAAATCGACCGCCGCCTCGGGGAAAATCTCTGGGGCCGCCCGAAAAGCCCACTCAACAAGCGCGAATACGGCCCCGGCCAGCACGGCCAGCGCCGCCGCGGCAAGACCTCGGACTTCGGCACCCAGCTGAAGGCGAAGCAGAAGCTGAAGGGCTATTACGCCAACATCACCGAGCGCCAGTTCCGCCGCGTCTATGACGAAGCGACGAGGCTCCGCGGCGACACCTCGGAGAACCTCATCTCGCTTTTGGAACGCCGCCTCGACGCAATCGTATACCGCGCCAAATTCGTGGCGACACCTTTCGCGGCCCGCCAATTCGTCAGCCACGGCCATGTGAGCGTGAACGGCCGGCGCGTAAATATCCCGAGCTACCGCTGCCGGCAGGGCGACGTCGTCGAGATCCGCGAGAAGTCGCGCGGCCTCACCTTCGTGCTCGAAGCCGTGCAAAGCAGCGAGCGCGACGTGCCGGACTATCTCGAAGCCGATCACAATAAGATGAATGTCCGCTTCGCTCGCATTCCGCAGCTCTCGGACGTACCATATCCTGTCGTGATGGAACCGAACCTCGTCGTCGAGTTCTACTCGCGCTAATCCCAAACGGGTACGGGCTAGGCCGTGGCGAAGTGCCATACGGTTCGAGCCCGGGCCCGCATGGGAACGCTTCCCGATTGCGTTAGTGAAGCGGCTCCCAAAAAAGGACGCCTGCTTCGGCCCCGGAGATACCTATGACCTACGTCGTTCTGGATGCCTGCATCAAGTGCAAGTTCACGGATTGCGTGGAAGTCTGCCCTGTCGATTGCTTCTACGAGGGCGAGAACATGCTTGTCATACACCCCGATGAATGCATCGATTGCGGCGTGTGCGAACCCGAATGCCCGGTGGATGCGATCAAGCCGGATACCGAACCGGGCCTCGAAAAGTGGCTTGAACTCAACCGGCAATATTCGGAGAGCTGGCCGAATATCACAGTGAAGAAGCCCTACCCGCCGGACGCGCACGACTTCGAGAAAGTGCTCGGCAAACTCGAGAAGTATTTCTCGCCGAACCCCGGTACGGGGGATTAGTCCTCCCGGAGAGCTGGCCCCGCCGGCATAGGTTCCGCTTACGGCTCACGCTTCCGGAAGACGAGGAAATATTGCCTTGGAAGAAATTTATGCGTCTCCAGGAGTGAATATCCAGCCGCGTCGAGCTCTTCAGCAACCTTTTCCGGCGCAATGCGATGTTGCGGGGGCGGACCGTTTGGCGAATCGGCCTTGAAGTCGACGATTGCAAGCCTGCCGTTGGGACCCAGCGACGATTTCAGCTTCGTAAAATATTGGACCCGGTTTCCGATGTGGTGATAGGTGTCCACCACGAGTATTAGGTCCACGGGCACGGGGAGGCCGGCGGTGTCCGGCCCTGCCTGGACCGGTATGATGTTGGTCAAATGCTCGCGTTGCGCACGCTCGTCGAGGTAGCGCACCATGTCCGGCTCCACATCGGCCGCGAATACCTTGCCTTGGGGAACGCGCTTGGCGATCCTAATGCTGAAATATCCGGTGCCCGCGCCGATGTCGGCGACTCTGGAGGTTGGTTCCAGATGCAGTGCGTCAAGGATCTCTTCAGGTTTTTGCCAAGCGTCACGTTCCGGATTGTCGAATTCTTTCGCCCACTTTTCCGCATCGTTGAATCTACGATGGAAGGCGCCGTCGCCGTGGCCGCTCATATGGTCGTGTTCCGCTGGCGTTTCGGTGGCTGTCTGCGCGAGCACCGCGCCGCCTCCCAACGCTAAAAGAACGGCCATGACCGGCAGCATCCAGTTTTTCACTTTGCCTCCTCTGTCTAAGCAATGAATATCACGCCGCCTAACCACGCACGTTGGCGCAAAAAAGTTATCGTGTAAGCCTGCACGGCCCACAGCGCGCCGCGTTTTGGGCGGATTGGCCGCCTTGCCGTAGTTTTGAACTTCCCCAAGCCCGCGTTTCATCTCCTCTGTGAAAAGCAGGACCGGCTCGCCCGCGGAACGCGCCGTAATTTAGTGCGCGGCGATGCCGGAAAAGACAGTGTCCGGCGGAGGGCCGCGCGTGCCTAGTGTTTAACGGCCGCCGCCGCTGGTAAGCAGGACGCTAGATGGCGCCTTCGACTTACCCGTACCATTAGCGGCGCCTTCCGAGGAGGGATTCGGGACGCTGACAGAGGCAGCAGTAATAAAGATCACAAATTCAGCCAAACGCTCCGGCTGATTTCCGTCGATGTACAATGCGTAGTGACCGTAAAGCCCGAGATAGACGTCCTTTGCATGATCGGGAGCCGGAATGGAAACCGGCCGGCTCGCTCCTGGCAAGGGCTCCCAAAGCAGCCATCGCCCCTGGCCTGGCCGCGGAAGCAATCTGCGGTTGATCGCCAAACAGACTTTGCCGCTTTTACTTATGAGCGAGGACGCCGCGGTTGCACTCTTGCTGCCAGCAGAACGCTTGAAGAGCCCCTTCAACTCAAGCCGGTGCACCGTATGAGCCGCTACTCTACGATCGTTCTGCTCGCAAGCGCCAATCCCCGACTCAATTTTGCTGACAGTCTCCGACCCATCGGTCCCATCGCAAACTCGCAGAGACGTTGGGCTTGCGCTCGCGCTCGTTACCGAGCACAGAACGCAGTTGGAGCCAAGCATGCTGTTCGGGTCGATAGTCAAGGCCGGCGCAGTCCCATCCGCGCCAGAAGTCGACAAATTATAGGCAAGCGGATAGTCGCGCAGCAATGCGAGTTGCGCAAAGGGGCAATCGTTCCCGTCGACGGCAAATCGATAGAGGTCATAAAGGCGCCGCAACACGTCCGGGTCGCCGATCGTATCGATACCCCAACTTTGGTTTGCTGTATTTCCTCCGGTAATCGAAAGGCTTTTATCGGCGGTTGTGCCCACCGTTTGATTGGAACCACCCGTTACAGCTCCGGCCGCTGATTTCGTGAAGCTCGCCGTCGCTGCGATGGTTTTAGTGAGCGGATCTGCGAGGGTTGTGCTGACCGAATTTTCGGTGCTGACCGTACCTTGCCCGAATACGACCTGAGCAGGAGTCGCCGTTTTACTGTCTATGAACTGCGCCAGATTGTGCAGGACCTGCTCTCTGGCCAATTGGCTCGTGGTAGACGCAACGTCGAGCACATTATAGGTCAACTGTGTGCTGGCGCAGCCGCAAAGCAACAAACCGCACACCCACACAACATGTTTCACAGACCGCCCCCCAAAATTCAAAGGTCTACGCTACGCCCCGCATCTTATGAGCCACAGATAAAAAGACACAAGTGCGCAAGAGCCACAGTAATAACTAATAGCCCCGCCGTTGAGCGAGTGAAAACACTAAACGCAATCGGAGGTTGCTTGCGGAATAATTAAGACTTAGGGGGAGATCGGCGCCGGCCTTTACTATGTTGACCCTTGGGCGCCTGGTGCGCGGCATTTCAACATCGCTTCGCCCGCCCGGCGGCTACGCAGGGGCTGACGGCCGCGCGCTAAGTTGAAGGCTTGGCGCGCCGGGGCGGATTGGCCGCCTTGCCGTAGGTTTTAAATTTGGCGAGCACGCGTTTCATCTCCTCCCCGGAAAGCAGCACCGGCTCAGCGATGGAGCGCGCGGTCACATATTGCGCGGCGAGCACCTCGACCTCTTCGGCGAGTTCGAGCGCGTCATCGAGCGTTGCGCCAATCGCGATCTGGCCGTGATTGGCGAGGAGGCACGCGTCGCGCGATGTGAGTGCGGCGGCCGCATGCTTCGCAAGCCCGGGCGTGCCATACGTCGCATAGGGCGCGAGCGGGATATCGGCGCCCCCGGCTTTGGCGACCATGTAGTGAAAAGCAGGAATCGGCGCATGCGCGCAGGCGAGCGCGGTCGCAAAGCGCGAATGGCAGTGGACCACCGCGCCGATGCCGGGACGCGCCTCGTAGATGGCCTTGTGGAAATGCCATTCGCTCGATGGCGCCTTTGCCTTCGCTGCCCATTTGCCAAAGCCATCGATGAAAACCACATCGGTTTCCGCCTCCAGCGCCTCCGCGGGGATGCCGGACGCCGTGATGAGCATCCCATCCTTCCAGCGCACCGAGATATTGCCCGAGCGCCCAGGGCTTAAGCCTAGCGCCTGCATCTTCCGCGCCGCGGCAACGATGGCCTCGCGCGTGGCGCCCTTACGCTGCGGCGGCATCGCCAGCCATCCCGGGGTAGAGCGCGCCCAAGCTTTCGCGGCTCGCCGGGGCAATCCCGCGCTCGGTCATGAGCCCGGTGATGAGCCGCGCCGGAGTCACGTCGAAAGCGGGGTTGGCGGCATGGCTGCCAGGCGCGGTGACCTGCACCGTTACGATTTCGCCGCTTTCGGCAAGCCCGGTCATATGCGTCACCTCAAACGCGCTGCGCTCCTCGATTGGAATATCGCGGACGCCATCGGCGATCGTCCAGTCGACGGTTGAACCCGGCAGCGCGACATAGAACGGCACGCCATTATCCTTCGCCGCCAGCGCCTTCAAATAGGTGCCGATCTTGTTTGCCGCATCGCCCGTGGCCGTGAGCCGGTCGCAGCCCACGATGCAGAGATCGACTTGGCCGTGCTGCATCAGATGCCCGCCCGCATTGTCGGCGACCACCGTATGCGGAACGCCATGCGCGCCAAGCTCGAATGCGGTAAGTGCCGCGCCCTGATTGCGCGGGCGCGTCTCGTCCACCCAGACATGCACCGGCACGCCCGCGTTGAACGCGTGATAGATCGGTGAGAGTGCCGTGCCCCAGTCGACGGTGGCGAGCCAGCCCGCGTTGCAATGGGTAAGGATATTCACCGGCGCCTTTTTGCGCGCCGCGATTTCCGCGATGACCTTTTGCCCGTGATGGCCGATGAGCCGGCAGGTCTCCACATCCTCATCCGCGAGCCGGGCGGCCTTGGCGTAAGCTGCCGCCACGCGCTCTGAGGGCTGAACCGGCCTCAGCGTCTTCTTCATCTCGCCTAGCGCCCAATTCAGATTGACCGCCGTCGGGCGCGTCGCGGCAAGCATCGCGCAAGCCCGCTCCAGCCCCGCATCGGAGGCATCGGCCCGAAGGCCAAGGCAAACGCCATAGGCCGCGGTCACGCCGATCAGCGGCGCGCCGCGCACTTGCATGGTCTGAATGGCCTGCGCCGCATCGGCAAGCGTTTCGAGCCACACAATTGCAAACTCATGCGGCAGCCGCGTCTGGTCGATAATGCAAACCGCCGCCCCGCCCTCGTCGCGCCAGATGGTCCGGTAATGAACGCCTCCAATTTTCATGGTCTCTCCTGCGCGCGCTTGCACCTTCGAAAACAGCGTACATGATCGCTTTTCGCGTTCGTGCAAGCGTTAATTGCGGGAGAGGCAGATTAAGCGCCGGAAGTGCGCAAAGCAACAATGCGGGGCGCCGAGACCGCAGCCCACCGGAAGCGGCCAGTTGGCCTATGACGCGATGGGCCACAAAGGGACATGACCGCCTGTCTAGCGCTGTGCTTGCTTGACAGCAGGTTTCTGGATACAGATGCGGAAGCTTGGCGCACCGAATTGACGCGCTGTCTTCTCATTGTCTTGCAGAGGTACTTTATGCCGGCGCACGTCTTCATTTCGTATAGCAACCAAGACTCGAACCAATGCCAGCGCGTGATCAAAGCGCTGATGAGCAATGGCATCACTGCTTGGAGAGACTCAGACTTCATTCGCCCTGGCCATGTTTTCTGGGACGAGATTGAACACGCGATTAAAAACAGCGGATGCGCGCTCGTTATCTTGAGCAGTACCGCCGAGCAGAGTGAAAATGTGCGGCGGGAAGTTGATTATGCGATCCTCAGACAAGTTCCCGTCATTCCATTGCTATTTCGGATCGGAATAGCAGACCTAAGCGAGTGGTGGGTCAACCGCATCGGACATTTTCAAGCAATCCATCAGGAGGATCGGTTTGTCAAAGCGATACGTGACCAGGTCCTTTCTGCGGTAAGGGAGCACATTCACCGCGTCTGCCGAGTTCTTGCCGTGCTTAACATGAAGGGAGGTGTTGGAAAGACGATGATGACGGCCCAGCTGGGCATTCGTATTCACAGCTTGCTTAAGAAGAATGTACTTCTAATTGATCTTGACCCTCAGCAAAATCTGACCGAATTGTTCGTGCCAACGAAAGAGTTGGCGGAATTACACAGATCACATCGTTCAATCATTGGGCTTTTTGAACCTCAGAAAATCAACCGCGATCTGGCCGAACGCTATGACTTCGAATGTGATTGCGTCGCGGGTCTTGATCACGAACCAAATTATCTAGATTTGTGCTTTTCGACTGCAGCAGCGTCAGGCGGGAAGCGCTTGGATATTTTGCCATCCCAATTCCAGGCGGTTAAATACATTAAGCTTCAATCGGGAGAGCGGGAAATAGCTGTTCGGAATTTTAAGCGGGGCCTTTCAGCGTTAAGGCAACATTACGACTACATATTCATCGACTGTAATCCTGCCGCTTCATTTTTGTCTGAGGCTGCCCTCAATGGGGTAGATCATTTGCTTTGCCCGGTACGGCCTGATAATAGCGCACCTCGGGGCCTTTATTTTCTTTCGGAGTCAATGACAAGGCTCTTCTCCCTTGATACCGTGCCAGAAATGCACATCGCGTTCAATTTTGTTAACGACAAAATGAAGGCGGAAACAAACCTCATGACTTGGCTGCGAGAGGGCAACGAGAAGCAGCTCAATCCTTACTACAGGCGTTTTGTGGGGAAATATCTTGATACAGGGGTTCACGAATCGGATGCGCTGAGGTCAAGATACGCGGCAGCATCAAAATTCCTTACGAGACTTCGTCCAGGCTATCGGGCATACCAAGACTTGGACAAACTTGCTCTCGATCTGACAAAACGAATCGAAAAGGGCACAAGCGATGCAGAAGAATGCAACCGAGGTCCTGGAGAGGCTTCGTCGGTCCAAGGTCAAGCCGAGGTGGTCAGTTGATCATATAGTCGTATTAGTGGATGAGTATGATAGGCTGGGACGCGTTCCATTTTTGGAAGAGGTTAGGCAGTTACTCAGTACAAGCGGAAATGGCGCGACGCCAAGGCCTAGGGACCCGCTTGCTAGTTCACTGGAGAACTTACAAGCAAAAACAAGCTTTGATCGCAAGACCTTTCTTGCGCATGTGGTAGAAAAGATTAGTGCGGACAATGCTAAGATTGCTCGACTACCGAAGAGCCAGCAAACACTGCCGAAGCTAATTGCATTCTACGAGCCAAAGCTTGGCAAAGCTAAGCTGGAGTCGTTTGCGGTGAGCGTGGCGAACGAACACTCGGTCGTTCACTAGCCGTTTGATGTTACTTAGACGTCCGCATCTGCGTACGGCTGAAGTGTTTAGAGCAGTGAGCGTTCAAGACGAGTGTGACCGGTGTGGGTCAATTTTCGCCGGTAGCTGCGTCATTGAGGGCCGCTGCCGCTCAAAACCGGACCCGGCGATGCGACCGGAACCGCTGGCCGGCCGAAATGGCCCGCCTAAAACTTCCGCGCGACGACGAACTCGGCGGCCTCCGCCAAAATTCCGTCATGCGGCTTGAAGGGGGCGAGCGCGGCGAGCGCCTCGGCCTTTAAGGCTTCGAGCTTGGCGTGCGCCGCTTCGATGCCGAACAGCGAGACGAGCGTGCCTTTGCCGGCCTCCTGGTCCTTGCCGGTCGCCTTGCCCACAAGGGCCGCGTCGCCCTCCACGTCGAGTAGGTCGTCGGCGAGCTGGAACGCGGCGCCCAGCGCATCGCCATAGGCGCGCAGGGCCGCGAGGTTCGCGTCGGTTGTCTCGCCTAAGAGCCCGCCCGCCACGCAACCGAAGGTGATGAGCGCGCCCGTCTTCATGCGCTGCAGCTGGCGGATCTCCGCCTCGCCCAAGCTCTTGCCGGGCGCTTCGAGGTCGAGCATCTGCCCGCCCGCCATGCCGGCCGCACCGGCCGCGCGCGCCAGCGCCAGCCCGAGCGCCGCACGCACGCCGGGGTTCGGATGTGTATCCGGCGCGGCCACGATCTCGAACGCTAGCGTCAAAAGCGCGTCGCCCGCAAGGATCGCGGTTGCCTCGTCGAAAGCCTTGTGCACCGTCGGCCGCCCGCGCCGCAAATCGTCGTCGTCCATCGCGGGCAGATCGTCGTGAATGAGCGAGTAGCAATGCACGCATTCGAGCGCGGCTGCCGCATTCAGCGCCCGCTCCACGGGCACGCCAAACAGGCCTGCGCTTTCGATCACGAGAAACGGCCTGAACCGCTTGCCGCCGCCAAGCGCCCCATAGCGCATCGCTTCGAGCAGCCGCGGTGTGGCACCGCTGAGCCGCGCAGGGCTCAGCCAATCGTCAAGATGGCGTTCGAGACGGCTTGCATGGGCGTCCAGGCGTTCTGTAAAAGTCATGGCGGTGGATGAATCTTAAAGCGATGGAACAAAGTTGCGCCCGCACCATGGACTAAGTGAGTTATAGGCTCAAGCGAGTTTTGCGAGCGGTCATGACAGAAGTAGCAACCCCGATTTCGGCAACCCCGGCCCCGCCGGCCGTGGCCAGCTTTACGCCGGGCCGTATTTTGCGCTGGGCCGCCATGGGCCTCGCCGTGCTTGTCCTTGCGCCCTATTACCTGACCTGCCTCTACATCCTGGTGGACCCGCCCGTCTCGGCGGCGATGGCGCGGCGGGCGCTTTTAGGGCGCGGCATCGATTATGAATGGCGCGATCTTGGCCAGATCTCGCCCGCGCTCGTCAGACAGGTGATCGCCTCCGAGGACGGACGCTTCTGCCAGCATTGGGGGGTCGATTGGAGCGCGCTCGATAGAGCCGCCGATGCTTTCGCGGAGGGCCGGGCGAAAGGCGGGGGCAGCACGATTCCGATGCAAACTGCGAAGAACCTGTTCCTGTGGAACAAGCCCGCATGGCTTCGCAAGCCCTTCGAAATTCCGCTGGCCTATTACATGGATTTCGTGCTCGGCAAGCGCCGCGTCATGGAAATCTATCTCAACATCGTGGAGTGGGCGCCGGGGGTCTATGGCGCGGAAGCCGCCGCGCGGCACCATTTCGGAAGGTCCGCAGCTTCGCTAAACGCGCAGGAGGCGGCCCAGCTTGCAGCCGCGCTGCCGAACCCCAAACGCCGCAATGCGGGCCGGCCTGGCCCGCGCGTCTATGCCTTGGCGGAGCGGCTTAAGGCGCGCGCCGCTGCCCAGCGCGCGGGCGCCTATTGCGTATTGGGAAGGCAGGAGGAGCCGGAAGGATTTTTCGACGATTAATGCCAGATCCGGTTGATCGCGTCCGCGGCGTCATTGCGAGCGAAGCTAAGCAATCCAGGGCCAAGTCACGGATGTTGCTTATGGATCGCCACGGCGGCTTTGCCGCCTCGCGCTGACGATGGCGGAAGTATTCAAGCGGATCCGGTATGAAGCCGGCACGAACGGCCGGCGCGCTCAGGCTTAACCGCTGGATTCAGCCCTCCCACCCGGCCGCGTCTGGAAAGGTCGGTATGTAGCCCCAAGCTGTGGTAGCCATCGCCGGCGGCGGGCACATCATTACGTCCATCATGTCGATCCAATTGCGTGCCATCATGGACCAAAAGCGGAACGGGTGCATAGGTGCTCCTTTCTGTGTTTACAGGATCGTACCAGGGGCCGTTGACGGTTACGCGTGTAGTGTCATTCCCGCGAAGGCGGGAATCCAGTATTCCCGGCGAGAAAGAGACGCGAAACCAGGCATACCGGGTCCCCGCCTGCGCAGGGACGACAGCAGGACCAGTCAAGACTTCTGGCGATTGGTGTAATTCGTCAGTTGTGGTGAGGACAAGCGGTGAGCAAGCTGAAAGCTTGCTGAAGTATTATACGATTGAGTCGTGGATAAGCACAATCAAAAGTTGCAATACCGGCGCAGTATTTCGAGTCGCGAATTAACCGCCGAATGCCGCAGGGGAGAGCGGCGGCAAAGCATTCCGGTGAGTTTTAACGATTTATCAATTGCTTAGCGCTGCAAAAACCTCGAACGTTTGCAATCGAACTTGAGCCGCAGCCATCATTCCCGCGAAGGCGGGAATCAATATTTGCATAGGCAGAACAAGCTTTTAGATGGATACCCGCATGCGCGGGTATGACAGCAGGCGACTCGGCATGGCCGTGTTAGCGATTCACCTCTACTGGCCCGGCGAGGTGGAGATCATCGCTCGGATCTTCGCCACGATATCCGCGCCAAAGGGACAGGCCTTGCGGGCCTGCCGGTCCATATGAACGGCCGTCAGCTCCCAAACCGCGGCCACCTCGCCCGTCTCGGCGTTGCGCATCTCGTGCACGAAGCGAATGACCTTCTCGCGCACCTCGGCCACGCGGCTTCTCACCTCGATGATGTCGCCCGGCAAAAGCTCCTGCCTGTAGGCGATGTTCTGCTGCACGGCCGCCATGCCGCGCTGCTGCTCGCGCAGATATGACGGCCCGCTGCCCACAGCCGCGAATAGGTTCCACGCCGCCTCGTCGAACTTGCCCACATACCACATGCCGTTCATGTGCCCGGCATGGTCGCACTGCCGCGGATAGGTGGCGCCGCGATAGGTTACGATCTCCGTCATTGGGCATCCCTCCGCGCCGCATGCCGCCAAGACTACGGGGCTTTGCCGTCCCGGGCAATGGGCCGAAGGCAGGCGCCGTCAAGTTCACGCTTTGCCGTCAGCCCGCAAAAGTGCTTAGGCTTCTTAAGCGCGGCGAAGGGCGGAGGCGGGCACGGACGGGGTGGCGAAACCGGAGTTGTTTATCTCGCGGGCGGGCGCCGGCAAGGGCGCGGCGGAGGCGATTGTGGGCGCACTCGTTGCCGGTTGGGGTCGCAGAGCGGCTGTGCGGGGTTTCCTGCGATCCACTGCACGCCAAGGCAGCTAATGGATCCAAATGCGGTCTTCCCCGAAAAGGCCGAAACAATCCCGCCTTTGATGCCGAAGCAGTCATGTTGCTCGAAATCAAATGGCCACGTCACTTTGCGCAAAGGAAGTCTCGACCGCCGCTGATCGTGGTAGTTGTTGGCGTCAAATCGCTTGCGGTAGCCGTTGCGCCAGATCTGCCGGTCAGCGCTGCGTTCGTGACGGCCAGTACCAATGAGCCCCTCCACGTCGCTTTCCACATCAACAACTGTAGCACGCTTTCGGCCACGGCCCTGAGGAAATCGCCCCCACTGGCCTCCGTAACAGCTCTACCAAGGGCTTTCTGTCGCCGGTCATCGTGTCTCTCGTCGTTAGTGTGAAGCCGGGAAACTCCACCCAAGCCGCCATCACGGTGACCATCTCAAACCCACAGCCCCAATCAACCGAAAAATCAACAGGCGAATCGCGTTCGAAATTGCACAACGTTCGGGGACACTGATTTGCCGTATCGCGTACTGTTCATCGTCAGTTCAGACGTGTTCTGTTAGGGATTTCTTTGCATATCTCGCCAGGTATGCGCTCGGTGATCTCGCATCATCAGGAGAAGGTTATGAAAAAACTTCAGGTTGTAATGCTCGGACTTGCGATCCTTGCCACGGCATCATCAGCGATTACGCCGGCGTTCGCGTTAGGCGGCTGCGGTCCGAACCGCCATCGTAGCTCGGTGACCGGCCGGTGCATCTGGGGCGGTCAAAATCAAGCGTGGTGCCTGCGACACACGGGCCACACAG
>JBKQOR010000043.1:0-5266 GCA_052145435.1 Rhodomicrobium sp.
GGCGGAATTAAATCGCCGTTAACCTCGGTTCTTCGCTCCAGCTTGCTGCGATTTTTCTAGTTCGATGCCGTTTCCTTTAAGGCGCCATTATAGCGAAAGCGCCTTGCGAAAGGTTTAAGCGGCGGCACCTCGTGAGCTAACGCATTGATAATACGATATAAAACCGCGCCACGGCAAAGAAGGGGCGACGGATTGCGCTGGCGCATCGATGCCACCTAAGGCTAGGTTTTATAGTTAATTCAAGCAACAAAATATATTTAACGGATTTTTTGAATCGCACATTTTGGGGCGAAAACTCGAAAAATCGCGATTTTTGCGGCGGGGAGAAATAAAAATCCCCAGTCATTTACCATGCCAAATTTAACCATGTCATGCGAGATCCGGTTGAGTAGTTCCTTAACTGTCATCCCGGAACGGCGCTTGCGCCGTATCCGGGATCTTAACAAGCGCTGACATTTGCAAAGATCCCGGATAATGCCTCCGGCATTTCCGGGATGACGCAAGCGGGCGGACCGTGTGACGGCGGCCGCACCTTGCCAGCATCCACCTTGTCATCTTGAATCGGCGTCCAGTTGCGGTTACGCTGCAAGAGGGGCGCGCCATGTTCTTCGTTTCGCGCGCAAAGGGGGATATTGTGCCGCGTTTATTTATCAGTCATTCGAGCAAGGACAACGTCGAAGCGCTCGCTTTCCAGCGATGGCTCATGGCCAATGGCTGGAGCGAGGAGGATGTCTTCATCGACCTGCACGGCATCGGTGCGGGCGAGCGCTGGCGCGACACGCTGCGCAAGGCCAATGCCTCATGCGAGGCCGTGATCCTGCTCGCCTCGCCCGACTCGCTCGACTCGAAGGAATGCCAGCGCGAAATCAATCTCGCCGAGGACCTTGGCAAGGAGATCGTCGTCGCGCTGCTGCGCGGCCTGGCGAAAGACGACGCCCGCCTCGCCCGTTACGCCGACCGGCAGTTCGTCGAGCTTTCCGCCGAGCCAACCGAGCGCATGGAGGCGTTTGAGCACGATGGCAAGGTGCAGCGCGTCGAATTCCACTTGCCGGCGCTTAATTCCATCAAGGCGCGGCTCGCCCATCTCGGCATTGCGCCGGGCAGCTTCGCCTGGACGCCGAAGACCGGCGCTGGCCCTTACCCCGGCCTCTCCGCCTTCTCCGAGGACGATGCCGGTATCTTTTTCGGCCGCGAGGCCAATATCATGGCCGGGATCACCGAGCTGCGCCAGATGCGCAAACGGCGCGTGCCGCGTTTCCTGGTGATCGAGGCGGCATCGGGCGCCGGCAAATCGTCGTTCCTGCGTGCGGGGCTGTGGCCGCGCCTCGTGCGCGATCCCGATTTCGCCCCGCTTGCCATCCTCCGGCCCGCGCTTGGCATTTTGACCGGGCCGGACGGGCTGGGCCGCAAGCTCGCCCCCTGGTTCGAGCGTTACGGCAAGAGGAAACTCGCCGGCGACATTCACACCGCCCTCTCGTCAGACGGCGATGCTGCCTTCACGGCGCTGATCGAAGAGGCGACCCGGATCGCCACGGTGGCGCGGCGGGCGGGCGCTCCCGAGGCCCGGCCTCCGGGGCCGCTCATCGCCATCGACCAGGGCGAGGAACTGTTCGCGGCCGAGAACGAGACAGAAAGCATGCGCTTTTTGCGGCTTCTCGCCTCCCTTTTGAATGAACCGCCAGAAGGCGTGGACCCGTACGTGCTCCTCACCATCCGCGCCGACAGCGTCGAAAGCCTTCTTCAACGCTGGCCGCTACTGGGTCTAGATACTCCGAAGCCGCTTTATTTACCGCCGCTTTCTCCGGCGGCCTATCGCGATGTGATCCTAAAGCCGGCGTCGGTGTTTTCCGAGCGCATGCGGCGGCTCGTCATCGAGCCCGCCCTCGCTGAAGCGCTGGTGCGGGACGCTGCGGGCGCCGACGCCCTGCCGCTGCTTGCCTTTACGCTGGAGAAGCTGTTCTTCGAGTTTGGAGCCAGCGGCGAGCTGACGCTGGAGCGCTATGCGGCCATGGGTGGCATCGGCGGCTCCATCGACCGCGCGCTCGCGGAAGCGCAGCGCAAGGCGGGTGCCGGCGGAAGCGCGGACAATCTCCGCCGTCTCATCGTGCCGGGCCTTGCCACCTGGGACCCGGCGGCGGGCGCGGCCAAGCGGCTTGTGGCAAAAGAGGCGGAGTTGGTAGGCGGCGCGCGCGCGCCTCTAGCCCCGCTGGCGAACGCACTTGTCGAGGCGCGCCTGCTCACCCGCAATCGCGATAGCCTTGAGGTGGCGCATGAGGCGCTGTTGCGGCGTCCGCCCATCTCGGATTGGCTGGAGGCACAGAAGGATGCGCTGAAGCTGCGCGACGATGTGCTGAAGGAAGCGGGCGAGTGGGTGAGCGACGGGAAGGCCGCGAACGACCTCGTGCGGCGCGGCGAACGGCTCAAGACGGCCTTGGAGCTTCTGCGCGATCCCGATTTTGCGGCGGCCCTTGCCCCTGCGAAAGCGTATCTCGGTGCATGCGATAAGGCGGAAAGCGCGGCACGGCGACGGTCGCGGCGGATTCAGGCGGTCAGCTACACGCTTCTCCTGGGTGTGATCCTGAGCCTTGCCGGCTTCATCGAGAAGGACCCCTTGATCGAGCAGTGGCACTGGTTCACGGTTGTGCGGCCCTACATCTCGGCCAATATCGCGCCTCACGTGCTGACCGCCGAGGCGGAGCGGGCTTTGAAGCCGGGCGATACGTTCCGCGAATGCGCGAAGAACTGTCCTGAGATGGTGGCGATCCCGGCGGGCACGTTCGTCATGGGCTCGCCCGATGGAGAGACGCCTGTCATCGGCCTCGACGGCAAGCCGAAGCCGGGGCCCGTGCCGCCAAAGGAAGGGGGACGGAAAGCGGACGAAGGCCCGCAGCACGAGGTCAAAATCGGCTATGCCTTCGCGGCGGCTAAATTCGCCGTGACGTTCGACGATTGGGACGAATGCGTGACGTTCGGCGGGTGCCCCGCGGTCTCTGACTCGGGCTACGGCCGCGGACCGAAGCCCGTCATCAACGTCTCGTGGGACGAGGCCCAAAAATACGTGGCTTGGCTCAGGCTCATGACGGGGAAGGATTACCGGCTCCTTTCGGAGGCGGAATGGGAATACGCGGCGCGGGCCGGCACGAGCACGGCCTATAGCTTCGGCGATAATTACCCGCCCTCGAAGATGATTTGCGAGTATGCGAATTTCGCCGATGTTTCGCTCGATCTCCAAGCGAACAAGCGCCAAGGCCTTGGATATACAACGTCCGATATCTGCGATGACGGCCACGTCACG
This sequence comes from Rhodomicrobium sp., assembly GCA_052145435.1. Lineage (GTDB taxonomy): Bacteria > Pseudomonadota > Alphaproteobacteria > Rhizobiales > Rhodomicrobiaceae > Rhodomicrobium. The sequence continues at coordinate 3,296 of JBKQOR010000043.1, forward strand.
GCCGCACCTGTTGGCTCATACAAGCCCAATGGTTTCGGCCTCTACGACATGCATGGCAATGTATATCAATGGACCGCCGATTGCTATGCGGAAACCTACGAAAAGACACCAGCGGACGGCACGCCTGCTACTACCCAAGATTGCAGTCGGCGTGTCGCTCGCGGCGGCTCCTGGGGCAACGCACCAGAGGATGCCCGCTCCGCCTCCCGCAGCGGGGTCACCCCCGATAGCCGGAGCAACAGTGTCGGCTTCCGTGTCGGCAGGATGCTTAAGCCATAATTCTTTACATCCTTACTTCCTTGTTTCCTTTCTTCGAACGGGTCCAGGGGCGAAGCCCCTGGCCGCTACGGAATCGATAGGTAGAACGATGGCTGACAATGCAAAGCGCACGGGCGCTGCGGTCGAGGCGCATTACCAGTTCCTGCTCTGGCTCGGCCCTGTGTTGGAGAAATTCCCGAAAGACAAAAGGTTCACCTTGGCGGACCGCATTCAGAACATTGCGCTCGATGTGCTCGAGTCCCTGATCGAGGCCACCTATACGCGCGAGCGTGTGCACCATCTGCGTCGCGCAAATCTGGGGATAGAGAAACTGCGCTTCTTGATGCGACTCGCGGCCGATCTCAAAGTGCTCGACAAGGACCGTTACGCATTTGCAGCCCGTACACTCGACGATACGGGCCGCTCGGTCGGAGCTTGGGTGAAGGCGCACAATGCCGAAACGGCATGACCATCTCTACGGCCAAATCGCCAGCTTCGGCGCGCTCAGGTCCGCCGCCCAGCGGGCCATCAGGGGGAAGCGCAAGAAGCCCGGCGCCGTCGCTTTCTTCGCCAATCTGGAACGCAAGCTGCTGACCCTTGAGCGTCAACTGCGAGAGGGAAGCTACCGGCCCGGCCGCTACTTCGCGTTCGAGGTGAACGACCCCAAGAAGCGGATCGTCTCCGCCGCCCCCTTCCGCGACCGTGTGGTTCATCACGCTCTTTGCGCCGCGGTCGAACCGATTTTCGATGCGGGATTGATCGATCACACATTCGCCAACCGCACCGGCAAGGGTACGCATAGGGCCATAGAAGTATATGAGCACCATCGCAATCGCCACGCCTATGCGCTGCGCTGCGATATCTATCGTTATTTCCCGGCCATCGACCACGCGCTACTCAAGGCGGCGTTCCGCCGGCGCATTGCTTGCAGGCGTACCTTGGCGCTGCTGGACATGATCGTCGATGGATCAAACGCCCAGGAGCCAGTGAACCTCTATTTCGGCGGCGACGATTTGTTCGCGCCTTACGAGCGCCGCCGGGGATTGCCGATTGGAAACCTGACGAGCCAGTTCTTCGCTAATCTCTACCTCGACGGGTTCGACCATTTCGTCACCGAGGTGTTGCGCGCGCCTTACGTGCGCTATGTCGACGACTTCGCCTTGTTCCACGACGATCCGGCCGTGCTTGGCGAGTGGCGCAACCGGATCGAGCGCTATCTCGAAGGGCGGCGTCTGCGCCTTCATCCCGTTAAGACGTTCATCGTGCCAACTGCAATGCCGGCTTCGTTTCTCGGTTTCGAGCTTCACGCCGATGGCGGGCGCAGCTTGCCCGCCGATAACGTGCGCCGGTTCCGCAACCGCCTGCGTGGACTTCGCGACCGCTGGAGGGCTGGGACCATAGAGTTCAACGAGGTTGAGCCTCGGGTGTGCGCCTGGATCGCGCATGCCGGGAACGCGCAAACGTGGCGCTTACGCTATGCGATCTTCCGGGGCGGGCGGTTCGATCCGCGCCAACCCCAAAGGCCTGGACGGCCCCTTGTCGGCGTGTCGCTCGCGGCGGCTCCTGGAACAACACACCAGAGAATGCCCGCTCCGCCTCCCGCAACAGGAACACCCCCGATAACCGGAACAACAATATCGGCTTCCGTGTCGGCAGCACGCTTTCCGCCAGAGCCGGCGCGACCAAGGTTTCGCCGGGCGAGCACTTAAGCGT
>JBKQOR010000044.1:0-13084 GCA_052145435.1 Rhodomicrobium sp.
GCGCGGCATGTGGCAGCGCATCTTCGGCGCCGCACCCGTGGAAGCCGCGCCCGCGCCGGCTGCCGCCATCCCGCCCGCCGAAGCGCAAGCCATGCGCGCCCGCGCCGAGGAGCATTACGAGGCCGCGCGCCAGCTCATCGGCGCCACCGGCTATAAGCGCCGCCTGCCCGAGCTGGAAGCGATCCGCGCCTGCCTCGACGGCGAGATCGCGGCCGGCATGCTCGACCCCGACCGCGACCGCAACGGCCGCCCCGCCGCGGCGGTTTAGACCGGATTGGTGCGGGCCGGGAGGTGGCGGGACAATACTACCGTCACGCCCCTCACCCCAGCCCTCTCCCCATGGGAGAGGGAGCGCTGTTGCGCGCTCCGCGTTTGCATTTCGAAGCTGTACGGTGCTCCATCGTCCCTTCTCCCAGGGGGAGAAGGACAGGATGAGGGGAGTGACGTCCATGTCTATGCGTATTCGCGCTTTACCATCGCCGCATCCCGCGCAGCGAAGGCGGTTGCAATCGCGGCCGTGCCGCTCTAGGCAGACGGCATGATAGCGATTGAGGCAAACGAAGCGTGCGCGGCGGGCGGCGTGTCCTGGCTCAAGGCCATCGACGAGCGCGCGGCCACGTTCTTGCGCGCGCTGGCGTTCCGGCCCTATGCGGCCACCCTCGGGCTCGCCGTGCTGGCTTGCGCGATGTTCTTGCCGGGGATCGCCTCACTCCCCGTGACCGACCGCGACGAGGCGCGCTTCGCGCAGGCCACGAAGCAAATGGTGGAGACGGGCAATTATGTCGATATCCGCTTCCAGGCCGAGCCGCGCTACAAAAAGCCCATCGGCATTTATTGGCTGCAATCGGCGGCGGTGACGGCGGCGGAGGAGGCCGGCGCGGCGCTGGACGATATATGGGCCTATCGCATTCCGTCGTTTTTGGGCGCATTGGCGGCGGTGCTGCTGACATGGTGGGCGGGGCGCGCGGTCTTGGGGCGGGAAAGCGCGCTTGCCGCCGCAGCGCTGTTTGCCGCCTGCCTCGACCTTGCGCTCGAAGCGCGGATCGCGAAGTCCGACGCGGCGCTGATCGCCAGCATCGCGCTGGCGCAGGGCGCGCTGTTCCGGCTGTATATGGCGCCGAAGGGGAGTGCGACGCGCGGGCTCGCGGCGTTGTTCTGGCTCGGACTTGGCGCGGGCGTGCTCATCAAGGGGCCGGTCGCGCCGGGCTTGGCGCTGGCTACAACCGCCGTGGTGCTCTGGCGCGGTCCGAGGCGCGGCTGGCTCAAGAATTTGCATTGGGGCTGGGGTCTGCCGCTGCTGCTTGCGATCACGCTGCCGTGGTTTATCGCCATCGGCATTGCCTCGCACGGCGAATTTTTCCGCGCCTCGCTCGGCCAGGATTTCGTGGGCAAGCTGCAAAGCGGGCAGGAAGCGCATTGGGCGCCGCCCGGCTTCTATTTCGCCGCGTTCTGGCTGACCTTCTGGCCGGGGGCGCTGTTCGTCACCGGCGGCGCCATCCGCGCGGCATGGCAGGGCCGGCGGGCGCGGCGCACGCTGTTCCTCCTGGCGTGGATCGTGCCGTGGTGGCTCATCGTCGAGGCGATCCCGACGAAGCTGCCGCATTACGCGCTGCCGCTATACCCCGCCATCGCGATGGCCGTGGCGTTGAGCATGAAGACCGCGGCGCGCTCGCGGCTAGTCGCCATCGTTTGGGGCGTCATCGCCGCGGTGCAGATCGCGCTCCCGCTTGCGCTGGCCTGGATCGCCGGGGCGCCGTTGGTGCTGCCTGGCGTCATCATGGCAGCGTTCGCCGCCACCGCTGCCTTGACGCTCGCGGCATCCTGGCGCGCTTATTGGCACGCGGCGCTTTGCGGTGCGCTGCTGTGCGCCGCCCTGTTTTATACGGCGGCCTTCCGCGCCGTGCTCCCGAACCTGAAACCGGTCTGGATCAGCGAAAGCGCTGCTGCAGCGGCTCGCGCACTGAAAAGCTGCTCCAGCGGGCCCGCGGGCTTCGCAGGCTTCTCCGCGCCGAGCCTTGTCTTCCTCAACGGCACAAAAACCCTGCTTACAGGCCCCGCTCCGCTCGCGGGCGCGCTCGCCGCGGACGCCGCGGGCCTCGCATTTGTGAACTGGAGCATGCGGCAGGAATTCGAAGAGGCCTTCCAGCAAAAAACGGGCGCGCCGCCGCGCTTGCTCGGCTGCGTGGACGGCATCGACCTCAACGGGAAAGGGCCAACCCGCCTGCAAATCTATACGAGACCGGACGCAGCAAACAGGCCAGGCTGCGCGCCAATCCCAGCCCTGGAATGCCGCGATAAAGCGGCGATACGCTGGCGGCATCTCCTGAACTCGAAGTTCTAATTCACTTTGTTGTGAACTAAGTATCGGCTTTCTTTATTTTGAAATTTTAGCTAAATTATAGAAGCTGAGACAATTTATAAGGTTTGTAGAAATGTACCGTTCTCTCATCGCTTTTCTATTCGCGCTTGCACTCTGTGCGGCGCCAAGCGCAGGAAACGCCCACCCTGGCTGGATTGAGGGCGCACAAAACAAGCAGGCGGCTGCCGCCGCCGTGAAAGCCTGCTACGGCGACTGCTGGCATTCGAGATGGCGCAGCCACTTTCGCTGGGGGTCGAACCGCGAACGCTACCGGCACGATCGCTGGCGTAGCCATTTCCGTTGGGGATCCTATGGCGGCTATGGCCACAGCCGCTATTGGAGCCACTACCGCTGGGGCTCGTATCACTGGCGCTGGCGCCAATGCGACCCTTGCGAATGGGGCTATTGAGGCCGCCGCCTGAAAATGAGCCGCATACGACACGAATTCGCCATGCTTCGACCGCAACCCCGCCGCGGAGCATGGGCATAGTTAGTTTCCAAGCAGGAACTGGCGCTGGATTGTCTTTCTCCCCCCAACCGAGCCCGGGACAATCCAGCGCCAGAAGTTATTTGCAGCCACGGTTGCTGGACAATCGTCTTGAAAAGAACCCTTGTCCTTATCGTATTGGCTGCCGCGGCGCCGCCCGGCTTATTCGCATCGGCTGGGGAGCCGGACCTTCCAGAACAGCTTTATAAGGCCGAAATCATCGTCACCGGCAAAGGCGAGGAGGAGCGCGCGCGAGGTTTCGGCGAAGGGCTGAAGGAAATTTTCGTTAAGCTCACGGGCGAGCCACAGATCGAAACCGCCGGGAGCCTCGCGCCCTTTTTGCAAAACGCCAGCAGCTATATCCGCGAATACAGCTATGAGGACCGGATGAAGGGCCTGGCCGTGCACGACGAGCAGGGCACGCGCGACCGTCCGCAATTTTTGCGCATGGCTGCGGATGCGGGGAAGGTTGAAGCCGCGATCGGGAGCATGGGCTTCGAGATTTGGCGCGGCCGGCCAGAGATCGACGTGCTTCTGACCGTTAAAGACCAGCGGCGCACCCTCATTGTTGGTGCGGAGGCCGGTCAAGGCGCGAAACCGGCCAGCCTCTTGGGCTTTCCTATCGCAAGCTCCCGCTATGACGGATACGAACAGCGCGAGGTTCTGAAATCGATCGCTGCGCATCGGGGCCTTAACCTCAATCTTCCAGACGTTGCAGCGCTCACGAAGCCTCCCAACGAAGCCTCTCAGATCATTATGCTTTTTCATATGATGGGGCGCACGGCTCCCGCAGTCCGCTACCGCGCGGATTTAAGCGTGCTGCCCTCTGGACACTGGAACCTCTCTGCGCGGCCTTGGGCTTATCCCATGGGCCGGTTCTATTCCGATGAGCCCGGCTGCTTCTCATTCGAGACGTCCGGTTCCAGCTTCGGCACAGCCTTGAGAGAAAGCTTCGATGCCTTCACCGCTTGGGTCCGCCGCGACAAAAATGCACCGTTTTGCGGTCTCCCCAGGAAGTTTTAGCGGCGCGCTTGACTCCGGCGCAGAAGCCGTTACGTTCTGGCTTCGTTCTCATTACATTGTGAGTTTCAGAAAATGCGTAAAAAGCCGATGACCTCCCCGATAACCGGATTTCTCCGTTCCGTTCTACTTGCTGCGGCACTCGCGGTCTGCGGCGCCGGCGGCGCCTTCGAGGTGCGCGCGCAACCCGATCGCGGCGGCATGCCGGGCGATTTCGATTATTATGTTCTAGCCCTTTCCTGGTCGCCGACCTATTGCAGCGGCCACGGCGGGGAAAGCGGCGGCGATGGCGGTGGATATGGAGACCGCTATGGCGATAACGGCGGTTACGATAATCGCGGCTATGGCGGCGGGCGCGACGGCAACCGCCGGGGCGGAGACGAGCAGTGCAGCGGTGTTAGGTCTTACGCTTTCGTGCTGCATGGCCTTTGGCCGCAATATGAGCGGAAGGGCTGGCCGGAAAATTGCCAGACCGGCACCCGGCCTTGGGTGCCCGAGGAGATGATAGACCGCATGATGGACATCATGCCCAGCCGCCGGCTTGTCATCAACGAGTATAAAAAGCACGGTGTCTGTTCGGGGCTCGATCCGCGGCAATATTTCGATGCAGCCAGGAAAGCTTACCGCAGCATCAACATCCCCAATAGCTTCCAGGATTTGTCTGAGCCGCTGACGGTGCCGCCGGGGGAGGTGCAGAGGGCATTCCTCGACGCCAACCGGCAATTGACCCCCGATATGATTCAGATAGCCTGCTCCCGAAATCTGCTGCGCGAGGTGCGGATCTGCTTGTCGAAAGATTTAACGCCGCGCCCCTGTTCTCAAGGTGAGCAGAACCGGCGGCTTTGCCCTTCTAATTCAGTGACGTTGCCTCCAGTGCGAGGAGGAGGAACAGGCCCGCATGGCGGCCCGTCCTTCGGGCCCGGCGACAGGCTTTAGCACGATCCGCAAAAGCATGCCCTCCGGCTTGACCCGTGGGTGGATTCCGGTTTTTGCGATAAGGCTTGTCCTCGCGGAGGCGGGATTGTGCGGAAACAAAAACTCAGAGCGCGCTTTTGATTCCGTCAAAGGCGAGAGTTCTTTAGTCCGGCCTTGGCGCGAACGACTCCTGTGCGTCCTCTTCATCGGGGCCGTCGTGTGGAAAGCGGCGTTCGAAAGTCTGTTCCAGACGCTTTCCAAAGGCTAATACAGCGGCAACGAGCACACCCGAGGTCAGCACGAGGAACCAAGCTCCAGCCCCGCAGGCGCATCCCATACAGGCCGTCAGCCAAATTGCCGCCGCGGTAGTTAGGCCATGGATCCTCCCTCCGCCAGGGTTGCGCAGGATTACACCGGCACCGAGAAAACCGATGCCGGTCACGATTCCCTGCATAACGCGGCTGGCGGCAGCCTGGTCTACCGTGTACGCTGGATATTGGCTGGCCATGACGATGAGCGCGGAGCCGAGCGCAACAATGCCCATGGTCCGTACCCCCGTGGGCTTGCCACGCAAATCTCTGTCTAAACCGATCGCGCTGCCAACAAGAGTGGCAGCTGTCAGGCGCAGGACGATGTCCATCGAATCGAGCATAATTTACCCCAACCATGCAGCTTGCGCTGATTTCAAAGACGCCAACCTTACGCCAGGTTTCCCGCGCTGGAAATGCAAGAGCGGCACAAATACGGGTGCTGCGCCGTGCCCGGCTCGAAATCGCAGAGCATGCCCTTCCGCGCAGCAATGGCCAGCGAAATCAGCCAGATCCGGCGTCATCCTTCCCGATACGCGGGCTGCGAGTTTGCCGGGTTCAGGTAGATTTTACACATCACCTCATTTCCCGCCCCAAGATATTCCACGCTATGGAAGGACATGATGCGGGAGGCGGCGATGCCGCGTCCGTGGGGATCCGTGGCCCGGTCGGGGGAGAGTTCCAGATATTTGTTCCAGTCAAACCCCTTCCCGTCGTCTTTGATGTGGACGGAGATCACATCCTTTGTTGCCTTAAAGGCGAGGCGGGCCGTCTTCTCGCAATGCTCGGGAGCCGCCAGCCTGCGATCAATTTCCTGCAGCCAGCACCCGCTTAAAATGAGTCTGGTTTTTTCCGCGTAAGCAATGCCGAGATTGCCATGCTCTATTGCGTTTATGAGGAGTTCGTTTAGACCGAACACAACCCGCTCCGGTTCCGGGAAGCAACTGGCGATATAATAGGCTAACGTCTTGGCCTCCTCCAAGGTCCGGAAACGGAAGACGGATTGCTCCATCAGACCTAGCATGCGGCGTTGACCGCGCACCTCCTCCTTCATTTCTTTTTTGGCTTGGGCGTCACGCAGTGCGGATTTGACAATGGCGAGCAGCATTTCGTCGTCATAGGGCTTGGTCAGGTAATAGTAGACGCCCGCGTTGATGCCTTGAAGCACCTGTTCGCTCGCCGCGGCCGCTGTCTGCATTATGACGGGAATATCGGTAAATCTCTGGCTGGCTTTGATATGAGTGAGAAACGCCATGCCATCCATATTCGGCATCATGCGGTCAAGCACGATCACGCCGGCATCCGGGTTCTCTTCGAGCTTTTGCAGAGCTATAAGCCCGTCTGTTGCCTCGATGACTTCGTAGCCCGCTCTGCTCATGTATCGCTTCATAATGTCGAGGTTAAATTCCTCGTCATCGACGGCTAGAACCTTGGGTTTAACTGTCATTTTTTAGCTCGCCTGCTGACCTTCGTTCCGTGGAATTGTAAGACTGAGAACTACGCCCTTAGGCTTTCGATTTGCTGCCCAGATTTTCCCGCCATGTGCTTCGATAATCTCGCGGCAGATCGAGAGCCCGAGGCCTGTGCCGCCCGCGCCAGTTTTGGTCTTGCTGCTTTGGATGAATTTATCGAACACCGCTTCCAGTTCAGCTTCGGGAATACCAGTGCCCTCATCGGCAACGCAGCAACAAAGAGCGTTCCCGCCATCTGGCAAATGCCCATCCGAAAGGGTGACATTGATACTACCGCCGGGCGAAGAAAATTTGACTGCATTAGAAATAAGATTGACCATAACTTGGACCATGCGCTGTTTATCGAATACCGCATGGCTATTTTGCGTGGTTTGTTCTGTTATGAACGCAAGATCTTTGTCTTTTAGAAGTGGAGTCATCTCCGTGCGGGCGTGCTCCAAAACATCTAGAAAATCGTCATGCACTTTTTTAAAATTCATTTTGCCGGATTCTAGTTTGGCCAGATCGAGCAAATTATTTAATAAGCCAAGCAGACGGCTGCCTGCGATATGGATGTTCTTGAAATAAGTTTCGAGTGTAGTGATTTCTGTGTCGCCAATAAAGGTGAACCCCAACTTGGCGTAACTTAAGACCGCATGCATGGGTGTCCGCAATTCATGGGACATATTCGAAAGAAATTCAGATTTTGCTTTCAGCGCCTGTTCCGCACGAACAAGCATTCTATTTCGCTCTGCTTCGAGCTCGATGAGCTTCAAAGCATTGGCTTTGAACGTGTCCACCGCGGCCCCCATCTCCGCAAGCTCGTCCTCTCCATCGCATGGGACCGGTATAGAAAGATTGCCGCTGGCTATGGCCCGTATGGCGCTGCTAAGCCTTTGCAGGCGCTGGGTTATGTCTCTCCGGATAAACAAAAATGCACTGAAGAGAGCAACGACGCTTGAGATTAACAATGAGGCCAGGGCGATACTGTAAGAAATGACCTCCGCCCTCGAAGCTGCAACCGCTTGGGAGACCGCTTCGCGAGATTGTTCGGCCGCCCTTTCTGCTGCACCTGCCAGGCTTTCACCCTTCGCACGGCAGTCCCGCACCAATCTCCATCCTTCCTCCTCAGCAGCAAGCTCGCGATCTCTGACCGCCAAAATCGAATCGGCGGCGGTAAAGGCGAGCAAGCCGTCGAGCGCGAGCCCGAAATCTTTTGCGCCGGGCTGGCCCGGAAGCGCGGTCAAGGCTCTTTGAGCACGATGAGCGCTTGCCAATAGCCTGTCCCGCAACGGCACGAACTGAGCGCGTTCCACGGCCAACGAAATTTCGCTCAGGATTCCGATGATGAGATTGGTTTCGGCTCTGAGATCGGAAAGCGCGACAAGAGCTGGAAGCTCTTTCTCGCCATACGTTGTGAGTACGCTTTTGTTTTTTTGCGGGCTTCCGTCTCCAGCGGATTGCCGCAATCCCATCGTCAAGCTGAAATTGGCGTCGTCGAAAAGCGAGGCCAGCGTTTCATAGACTTTGCGATGTGCTTTTATCGCTCCGGCCATCAGCGACAGCCGCTCAGAGCGCAGCCTGATGCGCTCGGCAGTTGAATTCCCGAGCACGACAGCGCTCTCAGAAAGGTCCTCCACGAGCGAGCGCAGGGTATCGGGTAATGCGCCTCCGGCCGAGGCTCGAAGTGCCGCGAGGTTCGCGAGCATCGCGGACCTCGTTTCCACGATCAGCCCGAACGCCTTTCTTACCTCGTCAGCGCCGCCGGCGCGCGCGATATCGGCCGACAAGGCAGAAAGCGCTGACGCCTGTCGCGAAATCGAATGCAGCTCCAACAGGGGCGGGAGGCTCCTGCTTTCGATCTGGGAAAGCTTGGCTCCCAACGACCGGTTGGAAAAAAACGCAACGCTGGTTGCAAGAACCGTAAAGCTTGTGATGATGGCGAAGCCGAGAAGGAGTTTGATTTGAATGGAGATGCGCCCGCCCGAGTCCCCGGACGGCATGGCAGCGCGGGGAGCCGGCCCGGCGGCAAGAGCAGGGGAGTGCGAAGTCTGAGCCAGAGCCATGTCGCTATCTCCCCACTGCTATTGCGGCAAGCCGGCGCTCAAGCTGCTCTGCGGAGCAAGAGCCGCTGCCGGCTTGAAGGAGCCATCGGGCTGCAAAATGGTCAGGAAGACTTCGGCGGACCCTTGATTGCTGGCAGGCCCGAAACTCAATTTCACACCGCCAAAGTCGAAAGAATGCGAAAAAATCGTGCTTAGGAAGCCCTGGCGCGACGGTTCGCCTTGCTCCTTTTCGAGCGCTGCTATCGCAAGACGGCCAGCCAAATATCCCTCAAGCGATACGAATCCCGGCTTGGCGTCCGGTTCGATAGCCTTAAGTGCGGCTTGATAACGCGAAACAATAGGAAGCGAGACGTCTTCGGGGAAGGGAACGACTTGGGTAACGGCAACACCCGCCCCGGACTTTCCCAGCTCCAGAGCGAGCGCATTGCTGCCGACAAACGATATGCCCGCGAATAAAGCTTTCAAATTCAGCATGCGGGCAAGCTTTATAAATTCAGCGCACGGTTTGTAAGGGCCGATGAGGATAACTGCCTCCGGCTGCGCCTTTTGGATGGTGAGGAGCGCCGATTTGATGGCGACCGTGTTCCTTTCGAAGGCCCCCTCCGCTACGAGGCTCATGCCCCGTTTGCGGAGTGCGAGCTCCACCCCCGCTAGACCGTCCCGGCCAAAGGCGTCATCCTGGTAAAGGATGGCGATACGGGAGACCCCTCTGTCCTTCGTAAGCCGTTCCACTATGGTCGCGGTCTCCTGGAAATAGGAGGCGCGGACGTTCACGACGTTGGGTTTGAAAGGTTCGCGCAGGAATTGCGCGCCCGTGAACGGGGCTAGAAACGGCACGCCCGCGGCCGCGGCTATTGGCTCCGCCGCAGCGGACGTAGGGGTTCCAACCGCGCCGATGAGCGCGAAAATTTTGCCTTCGCTCACAAGCTGCTTGGTTGCTTCGATGGATTTCGTTGGCTCGTAGCTATCGTCTTCAGAAATAAGGGTAAGTTTCCGGCCCTTGACGCCGCCAGACCTATTGACCTCCTCGAAGGCAGAAACGATGCCCTCGCGCATTTCGCGGCCAAGAGAACCAGCGGGGCCCTTGAAAGCTGCGACTTGTCCAAAAACAATTTCGTTTGAAGCCACGCCCGGCTCCCCAAGCACTGGTGAACATAGGCCGAGCAGCACGGACACACTCGAGTAAACTAAATATAAATGTTTCATCCCGTGCACCCTTACCAGTTCGCACACGATCATTGCAACCTGAGGTTTATATTGGTTTAAGGCTGCAAGTGGCCTGCGCAACTTAAATGCCTGGGCCAAGGCCGAAACTGTAAAATGCTGGGGGAATGGGCGAACCAAGATAGTTCGGCTTGCGGCGCCAGCGCCATGATTCTTGGGAGCTTTTCATCGGCTCCCGGGGGAGGCGAGCCCGCTAAACCAAGGGGATAGATTCTAATCGCGGGTTGCTGTGCGTGAGCCGGCGCGTGCCCGCAGCGCAGCAACGGCGCGGCAATTCGCTCTAATTATTTCTGAACATCGGCCGGGCCATTAACAAAGAAGCTACGGCCTAACCGTTATACGAGAGCTAGCTTTAAAATTGCCTGCTCATCTTGCGCATGCCGCAGGGTGCTAGACTTTGGCCGCTCGTTAGCGGCCTCAACGGCACGTTCATAATACCAAAGGGCTTTAAAGATGACCCCTGTAGTGTCGTTCCCCCAAACGCGGGAATCCGTTAATCTCGACGGTAAAGATCATAGAATCCATGCCACAGCGAAGTGTTTGCCGGGTCCCCACCTGGGCGGGGCCGGCGCCGGGACCGGTCACGGCGTTCTTGGCTGGCAAATCCAACCGGAAATTCAGAGAAACTCTGCCGGAGCGGGTGATATTGAAGATGTTCCCGAAGTAACGGCAATTTCAGAGCAGTTTAGCCTTCTTTGCGGCTAATTGAGTGGAGGGATTAATGAATTCGGTTATCCGGAAGGGCCGCCTGGTGAACGCAAGGGATGCAGAGCATGCAATGCGGGTCTTGCGCTTTCTGGCGGCCGGCGGCTTCGCCGCGATTGTCAATCTCGTTAGCCGGTACTTGCTGACCCCGGTCACGGGTTACAGAACATCTATTGTCATCGCTTACTTGCTCGGCATGGTGGTGGCTTTCATTCTGTTCCGCTCGCTGGTGTTCGGTCGATCCGGAGCGAGCATCGCCGGGGAAAGCTACCGCTTCGTCATCGTGAATATGGTGGCCTTGGCGCTTGTCTGGATCATCAGCGTCACTTTGGCGAGCGCCTTCTTTCCTGCGATCGATTTCCGCTGGCACGCGGAGGACGTTGCGCACTTCATCGGCACCTGCGTCCCGGCGCTAACGAGCTACATCGGACACTCGATTTACACTTTCCGGCCCGTTCGGCCAGCTTGCTCCTGATGCGTTTCGGGGGAGGGCCGGCCGTTTCTACACACTTGCCAGGAAGTCCCCCCTCATCCTGTCCTTCTCCCCTCGGGGAAGGACAGGATGAGGGGGGCTTGCACTCTTTTCGTATGAATAGGACACACACTCCATGCCATTCGCCAATATAATCGAACTCACACAAGCATCCGCATCGAAGCGCGCCAAATATAACCGCCTTATTCTCTCTACCTTAGCTGTGATCGTGCTGGCGACTGCGGCTAAATTATCCGGCGCCGGGTTGGGAAAGCTGCCTCGCGGGCTCGTCGATTTCGACGATTTCTTTATTGCTGGGCAATTGGTTTGGCACGGCGAAATTGAAAAAGCGTACCGGTTTGCCACGCTGGCGGAGACGCAAAGGTCCCTCTCCGGCGTAGAATCTTTTATCCCTTGGACCTATCCGCCGCAATTCGATCTCATGGTCGCGCCGCTCGCTCTCTTACCCCTAGGGGTTGCCTATTTCATTTTCACCGGAGCTACATTGGCAGCTTATCTGGCCACTCTGAGACGGATCGCAGCTGAGAGGTACTTATCTGTCCTCATCGTCCTGTTTCCGGCCATCGCCGTGACGATTGCGTGCGGCCAGAACGGATTCCTTACGGGAGCTCTTATTGGGCTCACTTGTCTGTTGCTTCTGAGCGGGCGTTCTCTGGCCGGGCTGCCGCTAGGCCTGATGGTCATCAAACCCCACCTTGCCGTAGCGTTTGCGGTCTACACCGCCGTCAATCGCCGCTGGGGAGCGGTCTTCGCCGCTGCTGCGACAGTGGCGGTGACCTCAGCTTTGGCGACCGTTCTGCTTGGAGCCGGCGTCTGGACTGCCTTTCTTGGCGGCGTCCATGAAGCCCGGGTTTTTCTCGAACACGGCTTTTATCCTCTACACCGGATGGTGTCGCCATATGCGGTCTTCCGCACGTTGGGTTTCTCAGCCCTCGCCGCCATCTCGATTCAGATCGCGGTGGCGCTGTTTGCCCTCGCTCTGGTGTGCATTGCGAGCTTCCGGTTTTCACCAAGGCAGGCGCTTGGCGTGACTGCGATCGCGTCTTTGCTGATCAGCCCCTACGCTTATGACTACGATCTGCCGATCGTAGGCATCGGTTTGGCGATGCTGTTGCCGGACTTCATCCGGCTGGCCAGCGAACGCGAACGCTTGGCGATGTACGGCCTGAGCTTCGTTGCGTCGAGCTGGGGTCTCGCGCAGGCTACAATCTGGTCCGATGCAGCGGCGGGCGATGTCATGCCGCTGTCCATGGCAGGGCTAGCGCTCGTTGCGATCGCCGGGTTGACCTGGCGCATTTTGAGCCGCGATGCCAAGGCGTCCGAGGCGATGCCGCTGGCGGCTGGCGCTACTGCGAAAGCCGCAGCTTGCTGAGGCCTATCGCGATTTGCTGGAACGTGGTGACAAGCTCCTCCGAGGTCGGATTATAGAAATAGTGAGCGGAGTCGGTCGCGCATTGCTGCAAAAGCTGCAAGCTGCTGTTGTTGATTATGTTGCCAAAACCGATCGCATAGATTTGGATGCGCCCCGGATTGCCGTTTGCGTCCGTGACCGCCTTGATGTTGTTGCAGAGCTGTATCTCTTTTTGATCGAGATTATAGTCGGGCTGATCCTGAACGCCATTCAACGAGCCTGGAAGCGTCGAGAGATTAAGATGCGTGCTGGTGCCATAGCCATAGGCGCTGTAAACGGAGCTGTTGAAGCCGTTTGTTGTGGCTGTCGGCGGCACGCCAAGCTGGCTCAACTGCACGTCATTATAGCCGTCGGTCAGTAGGATGATGACTTTGATGGTATTGGTGTTCGTATAGGGCACCGCTGCGTTGTTCGGAAAAACGACGGAAGAGACAGTGGGCGAAATCATATGCCAACCCCACGTCAGCCCTGCGGGAATGACGGTCGCGCCATAGGCTTGCATGGCGTTAATCTCAGTAATGATGTCGCTCTGGATGTTCGTGAGCGGAATGATCGGCTGAACCGTGCATAGGGCGTTGGGCCCATACCCGCCCGATTGAACGGACGGACTGGATGTGTATTTATTGGTGCAGTATTGCTCGTTGC
>JBKQOR010000045.1:0-14074 GCA_052145435.1 Rhodomicrobium sp.
GCCATCCGGTTAAGCGATTGAGACTTACCTCAAGCCGTGCCGGCCGTCTTGCGTCTTTTGATAGTTGGGAGTCTTGCCGCTTTGCCGCGCACGAAAGCGTGAGGCGAACATCGCGCCGCACCTGATCCACATAGCGGCAGATGGCGGTATCCATTCGCTCTTTGCCGGCGTCGGAGAGCTTCGTGACCGTGAAGCCGAGCTTTTCGAGCGCGGCGCCGACGGTTTCGATGTCGGCGCGCGGATTGACGAGCGGGCCCACCTTGGCCGCGTAGCTCTGATTGCCGATGAGAAGGGCGAGCCGCGCATGCGCCGCGAGCGAAGCGCACGCCAGCAGCGATACGGCCAAGATCACCTGGCCAACGCTCGCTCCATCCGTTTTGCCCCCACAGGCTCAAATGACTAATTCCCGCACCTTGCCTCAGCTACAGCACGCGCGCAAGCCTGGGCACGTGTCCCAGCTCGTTGCATATAGCCCGGTGCGGCAAAAAGCGCCTCGTATCCTACAATCCCCTCTTCAACCTTAGGTAGCCGTTTACTCTACCTGCGGTATGTATTGCCTATTAGTCGGTACAGCTTGGGATAGAGATATGGTTGCTGACCTTGTCGATGCATTGGTGCTTGCGCTTTTCGTTTTCGGGGGCGCTGTGGCTTGGATAGTCATCAACGAATACAAAACCGGACACTGATCCGGGGCACACAAAAAACCGTGGTGCCGGAGCCTCGCAGCCTGGCACCGCGGGAAAAGCAGCACGCAAGGCGGGTTGAACGGAGCGGAAGCGTTGCCCGCCGGCAATAACCGTGCTGGAAAAGCCGCACTCATTCTTTGCAAAGCCGCCGGCCGCCGTCTATATAAGGCCTAAGGATTTCCCAAAGGGCGAAAGCACGGCGCAGAGAGCATGAAACTGCGGCATATCCCTTTTACGAAGATGAACGGCCTCGGCAACGATTTCGTGATAATCGATGCGCGCGGCAGGCCCATCCGGCTGTCCACCGCCACCGCCGGCGCGATTGCGGACCGCGCGAAGGGTGCGGGCTGCGACCAGGTTATCGTGCTGGAGCGGTCTGACTGCGCCGACGTGTTCATGCGCATTATGAATGCCGATGGCTCGGAAGTCAGCGCCTGCGGCAATGCGAGCCGCTGCGTTGCGGCGCTGCTCTACCCCGCGCTCGGCCGCCGGCGCGTGACCATCGAAACCCGCGCCGGCGTGCTCGATGCGCATGTAGCGGGAAGCGGGCCCGTTACCGTCGATATGGGACGCCCTCGCTTTGAGTGGAATGAAATCCCGCTGGCGGAAGCTTGTGAGGATACGCGCGCGATCGATTTGACATACGTTTTGCCCGATGGCCGGGTGCTGGAGCGCCCGAGCGCAGTCAATGTCGGCAATCCGCATTGCATTTTCTGGGTCGAAGACGCCGAAGCTTACGATCTGGCCTCATTCGGCGGCGCTCTGGAGCACCACCCGCTTTTCCCCGAGCGCGCGAATATCTCGCTTGCGGAAGTAAAGAACCAAGGCGAGGTCAAGCTGCGCGTTTGGGAGCGCGGGACTGGCATAACGCGCGCCTGCGGCACTGCTGCTTGCGCCACGGCAGTGGCGGCGGCCCGCACCGGCCGCACCGGCCGGCGCGTAAAAGTCGAGCAGCCGGGCGGCGTGCTCACCATCCAATGGCGCGAAGCGGGCGGCCATATTTTTCAGACCGGCCCGGCTGAATTCGAGTTCGAGGGCGTCTTGCATTTCAACAGCGACGGCAGCCTCGCAGAAGTGACGCGGCAGTCATGAGTGTCGAAGTGATCTCATTCGGCTGCCGGCTGAACACCTATGAGAGCGAGGTGGCCAAGTCGCTTGCCGAGGAGGCGGGCCTCGATGGCGCCGTCATCGTCAACACCTGCGCCGTGACCGCCGAGGCGGTACGCCAGGCCCGGCAGGCCATCCGCAAGGCGCGCCGCGAGCGGCCCGGCGCCAAGATTATCGTAACGGGCTGCGCCGCGCAGATTGAGCCTGAGACCTTCGCCCAAATGGACGAGGCCGATCACGTCATCGGTAATGCGGAGAAGACGAGCGCTGCGACCTTCCTTGAAATCGCCGGCGGCAATCTCCCTCGCGTAAAGGTCAACGATATCGGCTCGGTGCGCGAAACCGCATCGCATCTGGTCGCGGGCTTCGGGGCGCGCGCGCGCGCCTATGTCGAGGTGCAGAACGGCTGCGATCACCGTTGCACCTTCTGCGTGATTCCGTACGGCCGCGGGCCGTCGCGCTCGGTGCCGGCCGGTGACGTGGTGCGCCAGGTGCGTGCGCTCGCCTGGGAGGGCTACCGCGAGGTGGTGATGACGGGCGTCGATCTCACCTCCTATGGCGCCGATCTGCCGGGCGGCATGACGCTGGGGCGGCTTGTGCGTACCATTTTGAGGCTCGTGCCGGAGCTGCCGCGGCTTAGGCTTTCCTCAATCGATACAATCGAAGCGGACCGCACCCTCATCGATGCATTCGCTGAGGAGGAGCGGCTGATGCCGCACTTACATCTTTCGCTGCAATCGGGCGACAATCTCATTCTGAAGCGCATGAAGCGCCGGCATGCGCGCGAGGATGCCATCGCGTTTTGCGCGACGATGCGCGAGCTGCGCCCCGATATCGTATTCGGCGCCGACTTCATCGCAGGTTTCCCGACCGAGGACGAGGCGATGTTCGAGAACACGCTCAGGCTCGCGGACGAATGCGGCTTGAGCTTTCTACACGTCTTCCCTTTCTCGGCTAGGCCCCAGACGCCTGCCGCGCGCATGCCGCAGCTAGACCGGGCACTCGTAAAGGAGCGCGCGGCGAGACTGAGGCGCAAGGGCGCCGAACGCATGTGCCAGCATTTGCGGGCGCAACAGAACAAGGTGTTCGACGTGCTCATGGAGCGCGCCGGGCTTGGGCGCACGCCGGGCTTCACGGAGATTAAGATCCCCGCCGTTAGCCCCGGCCAAGGCGCCATTGTTAGGGCCCGGGCCACGGGTCTCGCCAAGACCCATCTGATCGGCGAGTGTCTTTCATCATGAGCGAGAGTGGAAAGCGCAAGCTCTTCGGACGGATGTTCGGTAAAGCGCCCGGGCCCGCTCCACTTGAGGAGGAGACGTCCGCTCTGGAGGCACCGGCAGAGGGCGAGGCCGCGCGCGCGGAGCGAGCCCACGCCGCACCGGCTGCCGGAAAGGAACCGGAAGCCCCGCGCCCTGGCTGGTTTCAGCGGCTCCGTCAAGGGTTGACCCGGACCTCGTCGAAGCTGACCGATGGCATTACCGGCGTCTTCACCAAGCGCAAGCTCGACGACGAAACGCTGGAGGAGCTTGAGGACCTGCTGATCCAGGCCGATCTTGGCCTCGACGTTGCGGGCAGCGTCACGGCGGCTTTGAAAAAATCGCGCTATAACAGCGACATAACTTCCGAGGAGGTGCGCGCCATTCTTGCGCAAGAGGTCGAAAAGGTGCTGGCGCCCGTTGCACGGCCACTTGAGATCGACTCTGTAAGGAAGCCTTACGTGGTGCTCGTGGTTGGCGTGAACGGCACCGGCAAGACCACGACCATCGGCAAATACGCGAGCCAGTTTACTAAACAGGGCCTCAAAGTGATGCTGGCGGCGGGCGATACGTTCCGCGCCGCGGCCATCGAGCAGCTCAAGATTTGGGGCGAGCGCACGGGCGCCGCAGTGATCGCAAGCGACCCCGGCGCCGATGCCGCAGGCCTTGCCTTCGATGCGCTGCAGCGCGCCAAGGACGAGGGCTTCGACCTGCTTTTGATCGACACTGCCGGGCGCCTTCAGAACAAATCGGTGCTCATGGCGGAGCTGGAGAAGGTGATCCGGGTCATCAAAAAGCTCGACCCCACCGCGCCGCATTCCGTCCTTCTCACACTCGACGCCACGACGGGGCAAAACGCCCTCTCTCAGGTCGAGATTTTCGGCAAGACCGCCGGCGTAACCGGGCTCGTGATGACAAAGCTCGATGGAACCGCGCGCGGCGGCATTCTCGTCGCCATATCCAGCAAATACGCGCTGCCGGTTCATGCCATAGGCATTGGCGAGAGCGCCGCCGATTTGCAATCGTTCCATGCGCAAGATTTCGCACGCGCTATCGCAGGCGTTGCTTAAAGAGACGGAGACCTACGTGAAACAGCCAGAAACCATCAAAGCTAAGCAGGAGCCCAATCACCTCCTTAAGCTTACGCTCGATATGGGACCTCTCGCCGTATTCTTTGCCACCTACGCTTATTTCGGAGGAAATGCAGGCCAAGGCCCGGCGCATGACATGGCACGCATCGGTTATGCAACCGGCGCTCTCATGATGGCGACGCTCGTTTCGCTCGTGGCAAGCCGGCTGCTGCTAAAGCGCATACCGGTCATGCCGCTCGTAACAGGTATCTTCGTTTTAATCTTCGGAGGCCTGACGCTATATCTGCAAGATCCAACCTTCATAAAGATCAAGGCCACAATTCTGTATCTCCTGTTCGCCTCGGCACTCGCGGCCGGTCTTTTTTTCCGTAAGCTTCTGCTCAAGATGCTTCTGAGCGAGGTTCTGCAGATGCGGGACGAGGGCTGGAGAATACTGACGCTGCGCTGGATCGGTTTTTTTATCTTTCTCGCAATCTCGAACGAGATAGTCTGGCGCAACTTCTCGGAGCCCGCCTGGGTTAGCTTCAAATCTTTCGGAATTATGCCTCTAACTTTCTTATTTATGACAGCTCAAGTTTCTTTGATTATGAAATATCAGATTCCGGACGTATCATCTACCCAGTCCGAAGCTTCATCCAACTGAAGCACCACATTTATTTTGAATCTTTCCGTGAACGTAGGGAACAGGCGCGTTACCCTATCCGTTGTTAGCTGGTGTGAAGCTTCAATCTAGCAGCCGGATGAAAATGCTGAATTTAAAGGAAGGCGTGACCCAGCCGGGAAAAAAGCGCAAGAAAGCCGCGGGTAGCCGTACGGGCACCATCGACCGTTCGATGATACATCTATTGCATCGCGCCAGTCAGCGTGCGTCTGAGATTTTTGCGATAGAGACCAGAGACTTCGATCTCACGGCTAGGCAATATGCGGTCCTGACCACCGTTGCCCAGCATGAGGGTCTCAGTCAGACCGACCTCGTGAGGCTGACAGGCATAGATCGCTCAACGCTCGCCGACGTCGTGCAGCGGCTATTGAGACGAGGCATCATCCAGCGCGAGCGGACAATGCAGGACGGGCGCACCTATGCTGTAAGCCTTTCTGAAGAGGGCCGCGAACTGCTCGATTCCATAAAGCCTCACGCCCGCCGGGCGGAGCGTACCGTGCTGTCCTGCCTCGGCGAGGAAGAAGGAAAACAGGCCGCGCAAATATTAAACCGCCTGCTGCGCAAGCAGGAGACCGGGGCTGCCGCAAACGGGTATTGAGCTTCCGCATTAAATTTCATAAAGATAGCACCCGGGTACTCGCTAACGCGGCGAGTCGGATGTAAGCTTGTTCCATGGGTTCGGACCTTATCCATTTCAGGCCGGCAGAGCCATCCGACGCCAGCGCGGTGGCTGCTATTCATGACGCGGCTTGGCGCGCAACCTACCAAGGCGTGATCCCCCATTTGCATCTGGAGCGAATGATCTCAAGGCGCGGACCGCTGTGGTGGCAGCGCCAAATTCAGCGCGGCTCGAAGATTACTCTTCTTGTATTCGACGGTGTTCCGCAAGGCTATGCGGCCTGGGGAGAGGCAAGAGGAACCTGGCCCTGGCCGGCGGGCGAGATTTTCGAGATTTATATCGCGCCCGTTTTCCAAGGCGTAGGGCTCGGGACGCAGCTGTTCGCGGCCGTCAGAGCAGAGCTGAAGGCGATGGGGCTTGATCGCCTTGTGGTCTGGGCTCTCCAGGATAACGAGCCCGCTTGCGCGTTTTATGGGGGACTTGGCGGAATAGCGGTGGCTTCGGTTCCGGAACGTTTCGGCGGCGTTTCGCTGACCCGGGTCGCATTCGCCTGGGGTGAAAATGTAAAGTCTTCCAATACTTAGAATGGGTCGCAGATCGATGGGTCACGAAGGGACTCCATCGTGGTTAACCGATTTTTATGCCACTGCACATATTATTGGGTTGCAACTTAATTCCCATGGCAAGCGGGTACGGCTATGCAATCGCCCAATTCGAATTCGAGAGCATCCAGGATCAGGCGCCTCGATCGGCTCAAAGGCAGGCTACACACTCTCACCCAAGACTACGCACCGTTTTTTGCCGGGTTCTCCCTGGGTGATAAGAAGGCTGCGAAGCGGGGAAAAACCAAGTCAGTGGCGGTTCTGACGGACCTTCAGCAGCTTCGCAGGACGCAGCTTGCATTCATGCTGAGCCATCCTTCCGGGAGCGAGGACGATGGAACATCCATCTTGCATTAGAGCACATTCAGCGATCTTCGAGGCACTGAACTTGCTTTAATAGCAGCGGACATTAATAGTGACCGGTGCATTGTCATCCCCGCGCAGGCGGGAATCCAGTAATCTGGACGTTGAAGAACTGTGAAATCAATGACATAGCGCAATGGCTACTGGTTCCCCGCCTTCGCGCATACGCGCTAACTGAAGTGCGGCCCATGGAGAGATCCGGCCATGACCGAGCGCAACGCCCCTCACCCTGTCCCTCTCCCCATGGGAGGGAACGGTGCTGCACGCACAACGTCCTATTCAGGCGTCCCTTCTCCCATGGGGAGAAGGACAGGATGAGGGGCGATTCCGCTGTTAAGTTAGCGCGTATGCGCCTTCGCGGGGACGACGCTGCGGACCGGTCAAAACTTATGACCCTTGGTATAACGCAATCGCCGGACCCCTTGGGCGCTTCTCTCCGTCCCGGCGCTTCCGGTCCGCCGCGATAGGAACGTACAAAAAGTGCCGGGTTAGTTTTACTCCCAATTTCCACCACGAATGGGGAATACCGTTAGGCGCGGTGCGTTGTTAAAGCGCACAAGCTTTTTGGCAGTGAAAATGGGGATGGTACCGGCGCCCTCTATGAGTTTGGTTTACCGTGCAGGTTTTACCGCGCTCGCCTCTGCCCTTCTTCTTTGCAGCGGCGGCGAATTGCGCATGCGCGAAGGCGCACCCGATGTCAGCGCCTTTTTTGCGTTCTCAAAGGCGAGCGCCGACGGTCAGGGCAATGCGACTGAAGCGCACCCGGAAGAGGGAGCGGGCACGGGCACCGGAACTCACAGCAACGGCGCGGCTACGGGCGTAAACGGCGCCAATAGCCCGGCGCGGGACCGCCAGAGCCAAACCCGCATACAAATCAAAGACTTGCCGCCGCTGCCCGTCGTGCCTGCGGGGGACAGGATTTCGCTAGGCTATGACGCCGCCAAACATATGGTCCGGCTTCACATGCATTTGGGGACCAGCGGCAAGGGCGATTTCGATACAAGGCGCAGCGGTTCCGGAACCCACTTTTACTGGGGCAAACGCAAAGAGCTGCTTTCTTCCATGGGCGACGGCGGCTGGCATCAGGCCAAGTCCCTAGAGCTCCTCGAGAAAGCGGTAAACCCCACAGAAAACCGCTTTCAGCACGCGATGACGATGACTGAGCCAAAAGGCGAGTCCCATATCAACAAGACAAGACTTGGCATCGGGGGGGTATCCTTCTCGCCATTCGAGGTTATCGGCGTAAACCTGGACGACGAATCGATCGAGCGGGCGCGATCGCTCGGTTTTAAGGCGGACGTAGCAACGCAAGGCGGCTTGCGCATCGTCCGGTTTCTCGTGCCCTTCAGTACCGACGCAATCCGGGGGCGGGAGACCTTGAGCAAGGAATTTCCCGGGCACCAGTTCGAATTCAACAAAGTCTACCGGTTATACCGCGCCCAAATGAGAGAAGATTCGGGCGCGCCGAAAGCGAGCGAGCCCGCCTCGCCTATGCACGCTTGCCCGCCCGAGCGATGCTTCGCCCGCAAGCTCATCCAATGGCAGGACCACCTCGGCGCTTGTGCGAAGGGGCTGCGGATCGGAATCGTCGACACCGGAATCGATACGGATCACCCCGCCTTCAGTGGGGCCCGCATTCACTACGAGAACTTTGCGCCAGCCAACCGGCCGCCGGCTCCAGATTGGCATGGCACTGGCGTTCTGGCCGTTCTCGCGGGCAACCCAGATAGCGGTACGCCCGGGCTCGTTCCCAGCGCCGAGTTCTACGCCGCTAGCGTCTTCTTCTCCGAGGACAACGGTGCGATGGCCACCGATACGTTTAGCCTCATGCGGGCGCTCGCCTGGATGAAGGACAATGACGTAAAGATCGTCAATATGAGTTTCGCCGGGCCTCACGACGAGCTCGTCGAGCGCCAGGTCGAAAAGCTGAGCGGGGAGGGCATAGTTTTCGTCGCGGCCGCGGGTAACGAGGGGCCGGCGGCCGAGCCGGCCTATCCGGCGGCATACCCGCAGGTGATCGCCGTGACCGCGGTCACGAAGGACCTTCTTAATTACCGGTACGCCAATAGAGGCGAGCACATCGATGTCGCCGCGCCGGGCGTCGACATCTGGACCGCGGTGCCGGGCGCCCGCGAAGGATTTCATTCTGGCACCTCGTTCGCGGCCCCGCATGTTACGGGCATCCTCGCCCTCGTACTGCGGGACAATCCGATGGCAGACAAGAGCGATCCGATTGGGTACAAGAACGATCTGCTCGGCAGCGTACCTGTGATCGATCTCGGCCCGCCTGGCCGGGACCCAGTGTACGGCCGCGGACTGCTCGTCGCGCCTTCGTACTGCGCACCGCCAAGCGATACGGTTGCAAGCGCCGCCCCTTAACCTGAGCGGCGCGGCGCGCTTATTGCCACCCCTGGGCGAGAGCGGCTTCTTCCTCTTTTTTTCCGAAGGCGATGCCATCCATCATGCGATCCACAACCGGATCCAAAAGCCCGTCACGGCCTGCGGGGCCGGGCAGGGCGCCAGGCGTTACCGGTGCTTCCGCAACATGAACCTGAAGAGCCCATTTTCCTTGGCCCTCCCGGCAAGCGAGCCCGGCATACTGCTTCGAGCCGGCTGCCGCGATTTCGTATTCGCGGCAGAAGCTTCCCGCCTTGTCCTTGAAGGTCAGGCTCGCCCGCACGACACTTGCGTCCTGAGCGCCTCCCGGAGTCCGGGCTTCCTGGCCGCTCGGCAGGGTTTCCAGCACAGTGCGGAGCGTGCCGTTCGCGAAAATCTGTCCGTTCTTGAAGACAGCGAGGTCATAGGCGCTCCCGTCCTCGCTGGAGCCATGAAGCATCCACCCCGCGCTTGCCCCAATAATCAGAGCGGCGGCTGAGGCTGCCGCCAATTGCCACGTTACCGGCTGGGAGAACTTTTCCCACACAGCTTGGTGCATCAGCTTGTCCCAAGCGGCCTTGGGAACGAGCTTTCTCCCCCACGTTGTGAGCTTCGCCTTAAAGCTATCTTTTTTTACCGAAGCCGCCCCGTCCTCGCCATATTGGAGCACGAAGTCCACCAAATGAGATGGAACAGGCTCCAAAGCGGGAGCCTTGTACAGCTGCCCTAAGAATGTGCCGGTGGCGCGGTAAACCTCGACGCGCCGGAGGCTTTCCGGGTCCCTCTGCAAAAGCGCCTCAACGTGCGCCCGCATCTCGCTGTCAAGCACATCGTCGGCGTAGGCCATCAAGATTTCATCGCTTAACGCGGGCACGGCGGCTCTCCAGCTTAACGGGCTCAACTGCTTTAAAATCCGGATGCGCTTTATGGAAGAGGACGCGCCTGGCGCGGGCAAGCCGGCTCATCACCGTCCCTATCGGCACCTCCAGGACCTCCGCCGCTTCTTTATACGAAAGTCCTTCCACGCAAACGAGAGCGATCAGCACCTGCTGATCGGCCGGCAATTGCGCGATGCCTTGGCTCACCTCGGCCAGCGTTAGCCGGCTTTCCGTGACGGTCCGTCCGTCGTCGCCCGGAAGGTCGTAGACTTCGTCGATATCGACTGTGTTGCCACGCACCTTGTGAGCGCGCCGCTGATCGAGCCATAGATTTTGAGCAATCCGAAACATCCAGCTATCGAGCCTCGTTCCCGGTTCCCACTGATCAAGGCGCGACAACGCCCGCGCACACGTTTCTTGCACCAAGTCGTCGCCCTTATCGGGATCTCCCGTCAAAGCGTGGGAAAACCGGCGAAGGCGCGGCAAGAAGTCCACGATCTGGAGGCGAAGGTCGTTTTTCACGGCGCCATTCCTCCGGATCGCATGGATAACGGCTCATGGAGGTTCTTAATCCCCGGTGCAGCGAATTGATTTCGCGAGATCGCCTGATGTGTGACCGGAATAAGACAGGAGGGGCCCATGAGTGCTGTTATTACCTCCAATACGGCCTCGTACTCAGACAAGTCTCGCATCTCTGCCGCAACGCCCCGGCTCCAGGCGCGGCTACCGCAGCCCGCGCTGTGCAGAAACTCTTTCCCTTTCTTTTTTCGCCCTCGAGCCGTCCAAGTCAAGTTTAAGTGCGCGGCCCTCAACTGCAAACTTGCTTGGCTGCAGTGTTGAAAGCTTCCACCGCCCCAGTATCCGGCCCATGCCCGCCATCGGCGCCGGCTCGGTGGCACATATCAATCGGTGATTGTGCCCAATTCTAGGCCGCCGGTGCAGTTGTCTTATTGCAATCTTTGAAGCGGATTGGATTTCGCGCCAATTCTTTTCCGGCGCTCTTAAGGAATAATTTACGCGGCCCGCCGTTATTGCAATGCAGCTTCATATATGCCCCACACGGAAGTTGCAAAGCTTAACGGCAGGCTCCTCGCCTGCCGTTTCCTATTCTTGCCGCCGCAAAGCGTCAACCGGACCACGGCTGTCCGGTTTGTTTCCGCGGACATTTCAACATCGTCATCGCGGAACTTGATTACCCCGATGTTTCCGCCGTGGCGCTTGAGTCCGGCTTCACCACGTCCGCAGCGTCGTCCCCGCGTAGGCGGGAATCCATTTCTATCGTAACAAGCGGTTAGAATGGTCCCCGCCTTCGCGGGAATGACGCTGCGGCGAAATTGAACCCTGCGATTCATGGCAGCGGAAACATTAGGGTAATCAAGTCGCGGAAAAGCCCGGATCCGCGATCTTGCGGCAAATAAGGGCGGCTTTTTGGGCAAGACCCCGGATAAGGCGCAGGCGCCTTTCCGGGGTGACGTTGTGGGCTGTTGACAGCGTTTTCCGGGGTGACATCGAACGCTGGGCCGGTAGCGCAAAAGAGAAACGAACCCGACAGGCGTGCAACTGGACACCTTATCCTCCAGCTCGCGCAGATGCACGCGCGCCTCCTCCGCTGGCTCGCCGATATGCGGCGCGGACTCGCGATGCTGGAGCGCCTCCCGGGGCTTTGCGCGCAGGAAGCGTCCCGGTAAGATCGTGCGCCATGGCCGCATGCTCGTCCATGACGTCCGGCAGGCCCGTCGCGTTACTGGGCGGTCCAGCCGCCATCCACGGACAGCGACGCGCCCCGGATTTGGCTCGCGTGCTCGGTGCATAGGAATGCAGCCAGCGCACCGATCTGCTTCGGCGTAGCAAACTCTCCCGACGGCTGCTTTTCAAGCAAGAGCAGCTCCTTGGCCTTCGCCTTTGAAATGTTGTCGCGCGCCGCCCAATCGTCGATCTGCTTCTGGACGAGCGGCGTGAGCACCCAGCCGGGGCAAATCGCATTGCAGGTAATGCCGGTTTTCGCGGTTTCGAGCGCGATCGCCTTGGTGAGGCCGACGATGCCGTGCTTTGCGGCAACGTATGCGGCTTTGTTTTCGGATGCGACGAGGCCGTGCGCGGACGCGATATTGACGATGCGGCCCCAGTTTCTCGCCCGCATTTGCGCGATCACGGCTTGCGAGGCGTGAAAGGCAGCCGAGAGGTTGATCGCGATGATCGCGTCCCACTTTTCGGCTGGGAACTCGCCGACCGGCGCCACATATTGAATGCCCGCATTATTGACGAGCACGTCGACCCTGCCGAGCTCGCGGGTGGCTGCTTCGATCAGGCCAGCAATCTCGGCCGGCTTGGACATATCGGCGCCATTATAGGCGGTTCGGACGCCGAAGCTGCCGGCGATCTCAAGGCGCAGCGCTTCGATCGACGCAGGTTCGCCGAAGCCGTTTAGCATGATGTCGGCGCCGGAATTCGCAAGAGCGCCCGCTATACCAAGCCCGATTCCGCTTGTGGAGCCGGTGACAACCGCGACCCGGCCGTGCAGAAATCTGTCGGTCATATTTACCTCCCTGTAACGAACCGGATCAGTATATGGGAGTTAGATATTAGAAGGCGATGACCGCAAACGGCGTAGACGTCTCGATACATGAGATCGCGAAGATGCCGCCCGGGGACGCGATGCATCAGTCCGATCGCGGCGAGGAGCGTAACGATGGCGGTTATCGAGATTTCCCGCTTTTTGGGCCGGTTCGCGAAGCCCTTTTTCGGATGAGAATGCATGACCGTATCGATTGAAAAGAACGGCCCCGTCACCACCGTTATCCTGAGCAGGCCGGATGCCAGGAACGCCGTCGATCCGGCCACGGCGGCGGAGCTGGTCCAAGCCTTCGAGGACTTCGAGGCGGACGATGCGGCGCGCGCCGGCGTTTTCTACGGCGATCACGGCACATTCTGCGCGGGCGCCGACCTGAAGGCGTTCACCGCGGGCGGCGATTGGCGGGACTGGGTCCGGGCCGATGGCGCCACGGCGCCGATGGGGCCGTCGCGGATGCTGCTTTCGAAGCCCGTGATCGCGGCGGCGTCGGGCTATGCGGTTGCGGGCGGGCTTGAGCTTGCGCTTTGGTGCGATCTGCGCGTGATGGAGGAGGACGCCGTTTTCGGCGTGTTCTGCCGCCGCTGGGGCGTGCCGCTGATCGACGGCGGAACGGTGCGGCTGCCGCGTCTCGTGGGCCATGGCCGCGCGCTCGATATGATCCTCACGGGCCGGCCGGTGACGGCAGACGAAGCGCTTTCCTGGGGGCTCGCGAACCGGGTCGTGCCGAAAGGCGAGGCGCGTGCCGCGGCCGAGGCGCTTGCGGCGGAGATCGCGGCCTTCCCGCCCGCCTGCGTGCAAAGCGACCGGCTCTCGGCTTACGAGCAGTGGGATTTGCCGCTCGGCGAGGCCCTCATGAACGAGCTGCGCCGCGGGCTTGCCACCATCGAATCCGGCGAGACCGCCGCGGGCATCGCGCGCTTCACCGCCGGCGCCGGCCGGGCCGGGAAGTTTTAGCGTATCGTCTGCGAAACGGCGCGTATTGATAGTTGACACCACTTTGTGGTATCAGAAACGATGAACCGGAAACAACGAAAAACGCTCACAGCCATATTTGAAGATCCGGTCAGGTCCGACGTCAGGTGGAGTGATATTGAGTCTTTGTTCGAAGCGTTAGGCTGTGAAATTTCCAGATCGCGGCGCAATCGCATCCATGTCTGTCTCAAGGGCGCGGAAGCATCGTTTCACAGGCCGCACCCGAGGCCGGAAACGAATAAGGGCGCGATTGTATCGGTGCGCTTGTTCCTGTTAGAAGCCGGAGTGAAACCATGACCACACTCACGCATAAGGATTACATCGCCACGATCGAGGCGGATGCGGACGCTGGGATCTTTCATGGGCGCGTTATCAACACGCGCACCATTTTAACCTTTGAGGGAACGTCCTTGGCTGAACTCAAGGAGGCGTTCGCCGAAACGATTTTGGATTACGAAGAGTGGTGCCGCGAGCGCGGCAAGGAGCCGGAGCGGCCCTATTCCGGCAATCTGACGCTGCGCATGCCGCCGGAATTGCATCGGCGCGTGGCCGAAGCCGCCGCGCGTTCCGGCAAGAGCCTCAACGGTTTCATCAAGGAAACGCTGGAGCACGCCACGCACTGATGCCGGCTCCGCCTGCCTCTCGATAAGCTGCTTCAGAGCCGCAGATAGCTGCTAATGGATGAGTCATATTTATAGGGCAACGCCCCTCACCCCTGCCCTCTCCCCATGGGAGAGGGAGTCCGGCCGCAGCCATTGAGAAGGCGTCCCTTCTCCCGTTGGGAGAAGGACAGGATGAGGGGTAATGCGCTTTGTGCGGATCGTTGACCTCGGGTTCCGGCTCTCCGCGATCTTGGCGGTTCTTCTTCGTCCTGCCTTGTGGTAGGGTGCG
>JBKQOR010000046.1:0-24299 GCA_052145435.1 Rhodomicrobium sp.
AACGCCTTGCGGAGCCCGCCGCGCTCCAGTTCGCTCGCGGCATGAGCACCGGTCATGATCGGCTTTGCCTGGGCATAAAGAGCAACCGCATTTGACCAATGGCCCTGATCTTCGAGGAGAGCAGCTAGATTGTTGAGGCCCCTGCCCACGGTTGGATGATCGGTCCCGAAGCTTTTCTTGTCGATCGCAAGCGCGCGGCGCATTAAAGGCTCGGCCTCTGAAAGCCGGTTCGTGGCATCGAGCAACGCCGCCAAGTTGTTGAGGGCCTTGGCCACGTCTGGATGATCGGGCCCGAAGCTCGCTTCCTCGATCTTGAGCGCGCGGCGCATCAGCGGCTCCGCCTCTGAAAGCCGGTCCGTGTCCTGCAACAGCTGCGCCAAGTTGTTGAGGGCTGCGGCCACGTCTGGATGATTGGGTCCGAAGCTCGCTTCCTCAATCTTGAGCGCGCGGCGCATCAGCGGCTCCGCGTCTGAAAGCCGATCCGTGTCCTGCAACAGCTGCGCCAAATTGTTAAGGGCCGTGGCCACTTTTGGATGATTTGGTCCGAAGCTCGCCTCGTCGATTTTGAGCGCGCGGCGCATTAGCGGTTCGGCCTCGGCAAGCCGGTTCGTGGCTTTTAGCGCCTGCGCCAGGTTGTTCAGGTCTCTACCCACATCTGGATGATCGGGTCCGAGGTTCGCCTCGTCGATCTTGAGCGCGCGGCGCATTAACGGCTCGGCCTCCGCAAGCCGATTCGTAGCTTTGAGCAATACTGCTAGGTTGTTTAGATCATTGCCGACATTCGGGTGATCGCTTCCCAAAATTGTCTCGTCGAGCTTGAGTGCACGGCGCATCATCAGCTCCGCCTCGGTAAACTGGTTCATGGCTTGGAGCACGGCTGCCAGATCACTGAAGTCTCTGCCTAGGAGATCAATCCGGAGATGCGACTCGTCTATTGCAAGCGATCGGCGTAATAACGGCTCGGCCTCCGCAAGCCGATTTGTATCCTGCAGGATTCGACCCAAGCCACCGAGGTCTCTGCCCACGTTTGGATGATCTGGGCCGTAGTTTTTCTCGTCGATTTCGAGCGCGCGGCGCATAAGCGGCTCGGCTTCTGTAGGGCGGTTCGTGGCTTGAAGCAATACAGCGAGGTTGTAGAGGCGGACGCTGACACTCGGATTATCAGGACCAAGGTTAGCCAGATCAATTTCAAGCGCGCGGCGCATGAGGACTTCCGCCTCAGCAAAGCGGCCCGTGGCCTTAAGCAATAGCGCTACATCGTTAAGTGCCACCGCATATTCCGGTGCATTAACGCCGTAGCGCGATTTCATAGCTGCTGCGTACTGCAAAGCTAGCGGCATAGCCTCATCAAATTTGCCGGCTTCATAAAGGGCGGTGGTGCGGTCGTAAAGTGCGTTCAGCTCCGCATCGCTGGACGATTGGGCGAGCGCGGGCGGCAGGGCCGCGGCAATCGCGAACGCTATCGACAGCAAAAACAACTTCCACGCACGCAACCGCATCGCTCGCCTCAATCCGCTGTATGAAATGCATATCGACAGAACCGCTTTGGTACTTATAAAGCAAGGCTAAAGTTTGCCCGGAGAAATTGCGAAACAGTGGCATCTCGCTTATGTTATCGAAGCGCTTTGGTTTTGCGTTCGGCACAGCGCGGGGGTAAAGCTCAACGCAGGCAAAGCGCATGCCGACGGTCTTGAGGGTTTCCGGGCTTAGGGTGAACATTCCCACCAACGATCATGGGCCGCCTCATGTTCATGTTACCGGCGCCGGTTCCGAAGGGAAGTTCTGGTTGAATTGCCCGAATGGTCCTACAACCCTTCGGGAAAGTTTCGGGTTCAAACGGGGGGAGCTAAATCGAATTATGGCGGGGCTTGACAAGGAAGTTGGGCTTTTGTGCCAGAGGTGGAACGAGATCCATGGCGGTAAGTGAAGCAGAATTCGCTCGCGCCAATCGCCGCATGGCGAGGCGGCGGGCCATTGAGCCATATGCAGTTGCGGCGGAATACGATCCAAGCCGCAGAATGATCGTTGTCGGGCTCAACAATGGCACCGAAGTGAGATTCCCTGCCGATAAGCTGCAAGGCCTTCCGGGCGCGACGGCTGAGGAGCTTGCGGATATCGAGATCAGCCCTGCCGGCTTCGATTTGCATTTTCCAAAGCTCGATGCAGACTTCTCGTTGCCGGCCTTGCTCGATGGCGTCTTCGGCTCGCGAAAATGGATGGCGGAAGTCCTCGGCGCCAAAGGCGCAAAGCCGGCCGGCAAGAGGAAGGTTATGGCGGCACGGCTTGGCGGCAGGCGGAAAACGGCACGCGACGATGAGCACAACACCGAAGAGTGAGTCCAAGTTCGACTGGAGCGCCTTCGATGCGCTGACCGAAGAGGAAATCCACGCAGCGGCGCTCG
Organism: Rhodomicrobium sp.; assembly: GCA_052145435.1. Classification (GTDB taxonomy): domain Bacteria; phylum Pseudomonadota; class Alphaproteobacteria; order Rhizobiales; family Rhodomicrobiaceae; genus Rhodomicrobium. Next base: position 2,402 of record JBKQOR010000046.1, read on the forward strand.
CCGATCCCGACGCGCAACCGCTGACGGAGGAGCGGCTTGCGAAGATGCGCCTCGTGCCGCGCACGAAGACCTTACGCCGCGCGCTCGGCCTGTCGCAGGAAGAATTTGCAACGCGCTTCCACATTCCCGCCGGCACGCTGCGCGATTGGGAGCAGGGCCGCAGCGAGCCGGATGCGGCGGCCCGCGCCTATCTTCGCGTTATCGCCCGCGAGCCGGAGGTCGTGCGCCGCGTTGGAGCCGTTACCGCGGCAGGATTAGCGCTTGCCATCATACCATGCGCACAGGGCCGGGATCGGCGGTCAAAAGCAGGATGCCCTCAACCATCGATTGAGCAACGAGGATGCGGTCGAACGGGTCTTTATGAATTGGCGGCAGCCCTCCAATCGCGACGGCGTGTTCTCCCTTAATCTCAAGCTCCCGGTGCCCGGCGGCCCAAAGCAAAACATGCGTGTCGAGAAGGAGCTTCATGGATCGCCGAAGAGACGCTCGATCTCGGTCTGGCCCATCCGGTCGAAATCGCCAGGCACGGCGATATGCCCGGACATGAAACCTAAGCGGCGCCTCCCTTCCGGCAAAGGCGCATCGAGTGCCGTCACCTTCACCAAGGGCTTACCCGCCTTAGCAATGATGAACGGCTCACCTTTGGCGGCCAGCTCGACGAGGCGCGACAGATGGGTCTTGGCTTCGTGAATGTTAACAATTTCCATGGCGGCCACCAACCTAAACCAATCGAACTTAGTCTAATGTGCTGTTCAGCTTAACGCAAGAACTCATGCCGCGATTGCCTGGCGAATTTGCGAAACGGCGGTCTTGCGAGCCGGATGCGGCGGCGCGCGCCTATCTTCGCGTTATCGCCCGCGAGCCGGAGGTTGTGCGCCGCGCCTTGGAGCCGCTGCCCCGGCAGGATCAGCGCGAGGTCTTGACCGGAACCTTGTTGTCATGCCGGAATAGCCGAAGGCTTTATCCGGCATCTTGCGGCTAGCAATGAGAAGATCGCGGATAAGCGCGAACGCGCTTTCCGCGATGACATTGTGCCGGTGCGTTGCACTTTCGTAGCACCGCGGCATGGTTAGCTTCGGGATGGTAAACCGGGGCGGGTTTTCATTTCTCCCCGCCGCAAAAATCGAAATTTTTAGCGTTTTCACCCGCAAAAGTGCGATTCAAAAAGTCCGTTAAATATAGATTGTTGCGCGGGTTAACCGTAAAGCCCAACCTTTGGGTGCAAGGCCTGCCCGCTGCAATCCATTGGCCTTTCCGCGTCGCGAATGATTTTACTATGCATTATCAATACGATAGATCGAGACGCGGCGCCCCTTAAACCTTCGGTAAGGCGCTTTCGTCCATGATGCCGCCTTAACCGAAGCGCTCACAGTCATATGGAGTAATTATCTAACTCACCCCGCATTCGCCTTCACGGCATGCCCGGCGAGAGTTTTGCCGAGCGACCACACCGCGCCCGGCACTTTATGCGCCTCCGCGATGGCCGCCTCGAACGCGGTTTCGATCCAGGTGCAATCCTCGTCCGTGATGGTGAGCGGCGGCAAAAGCTTGACGGTGTGGCTCGCATGGCCGGCGACTTGCACCAGGATTTTGTGCTCCTTGAACAGCGGGATCGTGATCATCTGGCAGAATAGCCCGGCATTGGCGGCTTCGAGCGCGTGCCACGACATTTTCAGCGCGAAGGATTTGGGCGCGCCGAACTCGACGCCGATCATCACGCCCTTGCCGCGCACGTCTTTTAAGAGTTCGTAGCGGCCCATCATGGCGCGGAACGAATTGAGCAGGCGCTCGCCCTGCGCGGCGGCGTTCTCGATCACGCGCTCCTCGTCGAGCACGTCGAGCGTGGCGAGGCCGGCCGCCATGGCCATGTCGTTCTTGGCAAAGGTCGAGCCGTGCACCACGGCGCGGTCCATCCTATTGAAAAGCTTATCGAAAATCCATTTGCGGGTGAGCACCACGCCCACGGGGATGTGGCCGCCGGAGAGCGCCTTGGCGAGCAGCACGACGTCGGGCTCCGCACCCCAATGCTCGACCGCGAGGAACTTGCCGGTGCGGCCCACGCCGGTCTGGATCTCGTCGGCGACGAACAGCGTGCCGTATTTTTGGCAGAGCGCAGCCACGCCTTTGAGATAGCCTTCATCGGGGAGATTGACGCCCTTGCCCTGGATCGGCTCGACGAAGAAACCGGCGATTTTTTTATGTTTTAGAACGTCTTCGAGCGCAGTCAGGTCGTTGAACGGCACTTCCACGCAATCGGTCAAAAAGCCCTCGAAGCCTTTGCGGAAGATCGTGTCGCCATTCATCGACAGCGCGCCATAGGTAAGGCCGTGGAACGCATGGCTGCAATGGGCGATGCCGGTCCGGCCCGTCGCGGCGCGGGCAAATTTGATAGCCGCTTCAACGCTTTCGGTGCCGGAATTGGCGAAGAACACCTTGTCGAGATGGGGCACGCGCGTGAGCAGCCGCTCGGCCAAAATGCCTGCCAGAGGCGAGACATCCATTTGCACGAGATTGGGAAATTCGCTTTCGAGCACCTGGCGCAACGCATCGTGGACTTTGGGGTGGTTGCGCCCGATGGCGAACACGCCGAAGCCGCTTAAGAGGTCGAGATATTTCGCGCCCGCGCGGTCCCATAGATATTGCCCCTTGCCGCGCACGAAGCCCGCGTCGTAGCCGATGGTCTTGAGCACGCGCACCATTTGCTCGTTCATATAGCGCGTGTGCAGCGCATAGCGCTCGGCCTCGCGCTCAGCGAACAAGGATTTAATGTCGATGCCCATGCGTCTTTCTCCTCGCGGCAGCCCGGAACCGATGCCGGGCACCAGTTCTTTTATAGGTAGTCCTTGGATAAGTCATGTCACAGTGGAAACTGGGCGGCAATCCGGTTTCCGCCCTAAGAAATTCCACATTTGCAAGAGCATGACCGTCTCATGAGCTTAAGCCGGAGAATGCAATGAAACGTTGGATGGCGGCAGGCATCGCGAGCCTGCTCTCGATGGGGGCGGCATTCGCGCAAAGCCCGGCAGGGCAATGGCGGGTCAAGGACGGCACGGCCGATATAAGGATCGCCGATTGCGGCGGCGCGCTCTGGGGCGTGATTGCGTGGACGAAGGACACTCCGGGCAGAGACGAGCATAACCCCAACCCAGCCCTGCGCAGCCGCTCCGTGATGGGCATGCCAATCCTGATCAACATGCGGCCGTCGGGCAATCGCTGGGAGGGCAAGGTTTACGACGCGCAAGACGGCTCGACCTACAGATCGCGTATGAGCCTTCAAAGCCCGGATGTCCTCGAGATCGAGGGATGCGTGCTTGGCGGCTTGATTTGCGGCGGCGAGAGCTGGACGCGCGTGCCCCTGCCCAAGGGCAGTCCTCCCGATCAGGTTGTGTGCGCGCGGCTTGCCAAATAAGCGGGCTCTTTCGCCGCTTCCTCCGGCTTAGCGTTTCCCCGCGGCGGCCCCATCAAAAGCGGCTGGAACAAAACGGCCGCGGCCATCGTGTTGATAAGCGAGAGAGCCAGCAATTGGCCCATGCTCGCCGTGCCGGGATGGTTCGAGAACATGAGGCTGCCGAAGGCCACGGCAGTGGCCATGCCGCTGAAAAAGACGGCGCGGGTCAGGGGCGAGGCGAGAAGACCGCTCCGGCCCTCCCGCCAAGCCGTGATGTAGTAAATCTTGAATGCGACACCGACGCCCAGAAGCAGTGGCAGTGCGATAATATTCGCGTAATTCAAAGGCATGCCGATGATCACGGTGGCCTCAAGCGTGACAATACCCGCAAGCATGAGCGGAAAAAGCGTGAGCGCAACGTCGTAAATGCGCCTTAGCGTCAGCCAAAGCAAAAGCGCGATCGATGCCAGCGCCCAGAACGCGGCTTCGATGAAGGCGTTGACGATGGTCTCTCCAGCCCGCACGACGCCTATTGTTTGTCCGGTTGCACCGGGAGCCGCCTCAAGGACGGCGTCCACGAACCTTTGCACGACGGCATTGTCGTTCGCGTCTCCTCTCGGCGTCACCGAAACCCGCGCCATCCCCTCCGGCGACAGCCAGTCCTGGACGAGCTCTGGCGGGAGGTTGGCAGCCGTGATTTTCTCAGGATTTAGGCTTTGCCGGATATCGTTCAAAGTGATTTTCAAGGGCACTACGAGCGCGGCTTCGGCCTTCGCGCGAACCTCCGGGCTTGCTGTGGCGAGGCTCGAAAGCGCATTCGCAAGCCGCGCCGCAGCCTCTGCGCCGGGCGTCGCGGGTGCCCGTTTCGCGGCCGCTTTTAGAGAATTCGATGCCGCCTCCAGGCTGCTTACAGTCTCCGCATCCGTGGGTGCAGACTGAACTTGCCGCGGATTGAGTATGCCGTTGAGAGACCCCGCCGCTTGAGCGATAAGCGCGAGCTTGGCATCCTGATCCTCCGGCACGAAACTGCTTAAGGTGATTGCTTTTGCAACCTCGGGCAGGGCCGCGATTTTCTTTGCCGTGGCATCGGCCGTGGACAGTGACGGCTCGAGGAGCTCGGCGGTTTGCCCCGACATCGCCGGGTCTTTTCTAAGGTCGAGGTAAGTCGCGACGGACTCGACATGCGGGTTGCGCAGGTCCATCGGATTGAAATCGAAGCGCAGCCAATAAAGCAGCGGCAGACCAGCCAGAACGGTGCAGAGCGTAATCACCAGCACGCGAATGCGATTGCGCTCGAGAAAGCGGTCGGCAGGCGATAGGAAAGCATATCCAAGCGGTTGCGGCTCGGCCGGCGGGTTAAGAAGCCTTAGCAGCGCGGGAAGCACCGTAATGCTCATGACGAAAGCCACAATCATGCCGGTGCCTGCAATCAAGCCGAGCTCCGAGAGCCCCCGGTAGGCCGTGGGCGTGAAGGAGAGAAAACCTGCCGCGGTTGCCGCAGCGGCCAAAGCCAACCGGCTGCCGGTGTTTGAAGCAGCCGAGACAAGCGCACCCGTCAGATCGTCCCGCTCGAAGCGCTCAGCCCTATAGCTGACGCTGAATTGCAGGCCGAAATCGACACCGATCCCTACGAATAGGACGAAGAAGGCAACTGAAATCGGGTTGAAAGCTCCGACCATGGCGAGCCCGAGCGCCGCCGTTATGAAAAGCCCGGTAATGAGGCTGATGAACACGGCGAGGATGATTCGCGCTGAGTGCAGCGCGAGCCAAAGTATGACGAGAACTGCAAAAAGGGTCAGCGCACCGTTCAGCTCCGCGCCTTGCTTGAGAGTGGCGAACTCGTCATCGGCGATCGGTATTGACCCGGTCAGCCGGACCGTTATGCCGTTATCGGCGAGTTTGAGGTCCGCAACGGTGTTCCGGATCGCCGCCGTCGCATCTTCTCCGGGCTCGAGCGAATTGAAATCCAAAATTGGGCTGATCTCGACGAACTGGTGCGTCTCCTGCCAGGATGGGGGCTGACCGCTCAGAAGCTCACGCCAGCTGAAATAGGCAGCGCGGCCCGCCAAGGCATTCTCAATAGGCGCGGCAAAGGAATTGAAACGGGGGGCGAGGCTATCGAGCGAAATCCGGCGGTACTGAACGCCACGAAGCGTAAGTGAAATTGCGCTCACCACGCCTCGCATGCTCGGGTCGGCGGCGAGCGGATCCAAGAGCGAGCTGGACTTGGAAAGCTGTGCGAGGGTCTCCTTGATCTCGCTGACGGAAAGAAAAAGAAGACCGTTGCGCTGAAAGAATTCGCCGGCCGGTAATTGCTGGGCACCGCGAATGATGCTGTGCTCCCGGTTCAGCTGCTCCGTGAGCCTTCGAGCCGCGTCCTCCACAAGCTCCGGCGTGGGACCGCCGGCAACCGCAAGGATTGCCGTCTCTTGCCTTGGAAAGGCTTTCAAATAAGCGATTTCGCGCTGACGCCAAGGCAGGTTTCGCGAAAGAAGGGCGGTGATATCGGTATTGAGCGCAAACCGGTCAGCTGCATAGTACGCCGCGCCGCAGGCAAGGACAATCGCCGTGACGAGGACCAGCCAAGCATGGCCAGCGCAAAACCGGACAATCGTCACAATGAGGTACTTGAGCATCGCGTTCCGCAAGTCGTGCAAAGCCGGTCAAGGCGTCTCGGCCACGAACGTCAAGCGTCTCATGCCCGCCTCAAGGCAAAGAGGTCAACTGCCGGTGCACCGCTGTGTTCCGGCAGGGCCGCGCGCGCAAATGGATCGCAAGGGTCGCCCGCCCGGTCCGGAACGCGGCAACGCCCGGAGTCCGTATATTAGAAATTCACTGCCGATGCAGCATAAATGTTGCCCGCAAACTTGACTGGCGCGGATTGCCCGTCTTCCTTTATCCGGCAAGCGCAAACTCCTGATCCATCGCCAGCGGCCCCGGCTTCTTCGTAACGACCGTTCCCTTCTCGGCCATGAATTCGAGCTGAGCGAACACCGACAACGCTGCCGCCCCCGACAAGGAAGAGTCAAGGCCGCGATACATGCGCGGCACCATCCCGGCGATCGAGACCACTCCGCCCCTAAGGCATTCGGCAATCTCGCTTTCGCGCCAGCGTCTATGGAAAATGAGCGCCTTTACAAGGCGTTGCGGCTCGCGGACCGGTCCGCCATGGCCAGGAAAATAGACGGGCTCGTCGCGCTCCAACAGGAGTTCCAGCGAGCGGATATAGCTCCCCATATGCCCCTCTGGGGGCGCGATTACGCTTGTGTTCCAGCCCATGACATGATCCCCGGACAGAAGAATGTTCTGGCCGCGCATGTAATAGCAGAGGTGATCGGGGGCATGGCCCGGCGTGTGGATCGCCTCGATTTCGAAGTCCGGTCCCTCAATCTTGCTTCCGTGCTGCAAAGACACATCGAAATCGACCGGAGTAACGAAGTTATGCCCGGAAGGGCCTTTCGCACCCACCGCGGGATCGTCTGCGTTGCGCGGCATGCCGTAAGTGAGTGCACCCGTCCGCTTTTTCAGCTCGGCAACCGCACCGCTATGATCGGTGTGACAGTGAGTAACGAGAATTTGGGTCACCCTCTCGCCCGCCAGCGTCTGCAACAGCACATTGAGCTGACCGGCTGTAGCAGGCCCTGGATCCACGACTGCCACCTCTCCCTCTCCGATCACGTAAAGGTTGGTCCCTTTGAAAGTGAACGGGCCTGGATTGTGGCAAACGATCCGCCGCAAACCGGGCGCGACCTGCTGGAGGGCACCGTATTTGAATTTCATTTCGCGAGAAAATGGCGGGGTTTTAGGTTCGCTCGTGCTCAATGCGGCCTCATTGTTGCAGGGGTCTGCCCCAGAAAGCTTTGGCCGCGCGGCGCATTTGTCAAACCAAAATGCGAAAAAATGCCGGGGTGGAACGGGAATAGTAGTGCAGCACGCCTGGTAGTGTCTCAGTTTGAGATTCTGTGACGGGACAAAACCGGGCGATGCAGTAATAACGTGATGGACAAATAGGAAACTACCGATTTAGAGAATGTTTCAGGCTGCATTCCGGCGGGGTTGCCTATCGTTGCCGGAACGAGCTTGCTGCCCCAAGCTAACTGGTCAAAGTCTTAGTTGCAGACGGGGCCATCCGAGAGATTCGCCAATGAACCGCGTTAGAATGCTATCTTGGCCCTTTTATCTACGGCGGCTGTGCGGCAAGTGGTACACTTTATCCAGCTTATATGTGATTTTATTCTCATACTTGATTGCTTTTCCGGACAGGAATCCGATTCCTTTCATAGGCGGTACCATGGCGATCTACTGCTCCCTGCTGCTCATTGCCAGCTATTGCGGAGCACACGAAACATTCTCGAGCACTAATGCATCGCTCTCGCAGATGAGAAAGCATCGAATACCTGTTTTTGTGGAACTGCGTCGATATAAAAGTTTACTGATTCTTCTTGGGCTTGCCCCGATCTTTATGGTAATCGGCATCCTTGCGATGACGTACACCGAGAGTATCCTAGGTTCACGCTTTTTCATAACATCGACAATATTTTACCTGATCATGCTTGTGTTGGCCATGTACTTTTCAGGCTACTATTTGTTTCGCAGGGATATGCGGCGCAACTGGTCTATTTCGCAAGCAGAGGGGAAGCCGTTTGTTCTTTACTTAAGGACATTTTCAGTGGATGCAGAGCTTATTACGAGCAGTATAGCAGATGCGAGGTGGCTCGCCCCGATCGAAAAAAGTTTCGGGCGCCTATTTTCGGTAGAAAGGGTAGTGTTCAGGGCGGTAAATGGAAGGGGGCTTGCCGGAGTTGCCGTCGGAGCCCCGGGCGAGGCGTTGCCGCCGCTGGGTTTTCAGCGTCTCTACTTTTCCGATGCGGAATGGCAGAAGGAGGTATCGTCACTGATAGGGCGCGCCGCTGTGATCATCGTGAACTGCTCGCCCACGCATTGGGTCAAGTGGGAACTCGAGGAAATCAGGCGCCAAGAGGCTGTGAGCAAGCTCATTTTGATGACACATGCCCGGACAGCCAGCCAAAGGGTCGAACACTTGACCTTCGCCGTCAGGCCGCTCGGCGTGACTGAAGCCGGTTGTGAATGCGGCTCCTACACCATTGCTTTATCGCAGTTGCACAAAGCAGAACCCATGGCAATCGATGCTTATTCTGACGATCTTTTCTCATTCATGGACGCGACGACAGCCGGTATTTATGCCCTGATCGGCTAGGTTGCGGGCGAACTCTGCATGGTTTCGGCAACGGATCGGAACCGGCTGAACTTCAAATTGAGACACCACCAACCGCCTTTTCCCATGGCTGACGGAAAAAACGGGGAACGCCCTTCGGACCTTCGCGTTCTTTGGCGTGAGGCGCGGCTCGCCCGCCCCCAGCCGGATCGTGATGATGCTAAAGCTTATGGGGATATGCTTCGCAAATGGCAGAGATAGACATCTTCACCGCGGTTGACAATTATATCGGCAATTTGTTCGCGCACGAGGACGCGGCGCTCAAGGCCGCGCTGCAAGATATGCGCGATGCTGGCCTTCCCGAGATCAGCATACCGCCTTCCCTTGGCAAATTCCTCCAGCTGCAGGCGCGGCTTGTTGACGCGCGCCGCATCCTCGAGATCGGCACTCTCGGCGGCTATAGCACCATCTGGCTTGGCCGGGCGCTGCCGGAGGATGGCCAAATGATTACGCTTGAGATCGATCCGCTGCATGCCAAGGTCGCGCGCCGCAATCTTGCCCGCGCCATGCTTTTGGGAAAGGTTCAGGTACTCGAAGGCCCAGCCCTTGAGCTGCTGCCGAAGCTTACCGGGGCGGGCGAAGCGCCGTTCGACATGATTTTCATCGACGCCGACAAGGAGTCCTATACGGAATATCTTGAGCATGCGCTCAAACTATCGCGGCCGGGCACCCTCATCGCCGCCGACAATGTCATCCGTGGCGGCAAAGTGCTCGATCCGGCTGCCGCGGCCTCCGATCCCATGGTTGCCGGCATCGTCCGGTTTACGGAATCGCTTGCAAAAAACCCTGCCCTCGACGCCACGTTCGTCCAATGGGCTGGAGCCAAGGGGCATGACGGTGTCGCGCTCGCCATCGTGAAGCCGCGCACGTAAGTTGCCGTGTCCTCCGGCATCCCGCAAAAAACAAGCATGAGCCGCGCGCCCCGCTTGACTTTGCTTTATGCGCTGGCCTAAAAACAGACCGAAAATTCAAACGCGCCCATCTTTCCGCGATCGGATACTTATGGCCTCCTCCGGCGACGGCGAACCAGATGAACGCAAGGCTCTGCCTGAGTCGAGCGATCGCCTGAGAGAGCGGCTCCGGGAGCTTGAGCGGAAGCTCGAAAAGCAGGATGGCGAACAGGAAGGTCCGTCCGAGGAGGAACTCGGGCGGCGTAGCACCGCACTCGGCACGGCGTTCAAGCTGACCACGGAGCTGGTGGCGGGGGTATTCGTAGGGGGGTTCCTCGGCTGGCTCTTGGACCGCTGGCTCGGAGACAGTTTGTTTGGAACGAAAGGTGTGTTCCTGGTTGTGTTTCTTCTGCTCGGCATCGCTGCCGGGTTTCTGAACGTGATCCGCGCGGCGCGTGGAATGGGTGACAAATAAAGAAGGCTGGATGTTCATCCGGCGAGGATTGCTATGATCGACTGGTTCATCAGCGCTGCACACGCCGCGGGGGCGGAAGGCGGCCATCATCGGGGGGGCGATTTCAACCCCATGCATCAGTTCGTCATCGACCGGTATGTGCCGATCAAGCTGTTCGGTTACGACGCGTCCTTCACGAATTCTTCGCTTTGGATGGTGATGGCAACCGGCCTCGTCACGGCTTTTCTCATCTTAAGCATGAGCAGGGCAGGCAATGTACCGGGCCGGATGCAGTCGCTGAGCGAAATTACCTATGAATTCGTCGCGAACATGGTCCGCCAGAATGCCGGTCAAGGCGGGATGCCTTATTTCCCGGTGATCTTCACGATCTTCATGTTCGTGCTTTCGATGAATTTGCTCGGCATGATCCCACTCCCAGGGCTCGGGAACTTTACGGTGACAAGCCACATCATCGTCACTTTCGCGCTGGCCGCGTTTGTCTTCATAGGCGTCACGCTGATCGGCATAGCAAAGCACGGCTTTCGCTTCTTCAAGCTTTTCGTGCCGTCAGGCGTGCCCTTGGCGCTTCTACCCCTCATCACAGTTATCGAGATCATCTCCTATTTCACGCGCCCGATAAGCCTATCCGTTCGTTTATTCGCCAATATGATGGCAGGACATACGATGCTCGCCGTTTTCGGAAGCTTCGTAGTGGGACTTGGCATTCTCGGCGGCTGGCTCCCATTCACGTTCATGATCCTGCTCATGGGCCTCGAAATTCTGATCGCCTTCCTGCAGGCTTATGTCTTCGCAGTTTTATCCTGCATCTATCTGAGCGACGCCCTGCACGCAGGCTCGCACTAGCCCCTTCGTAACCTATCAACCAATCTATTGAATAGGAGAACTCGTCATGGATCCAGCAGCAGCAAAGCTTATCGGCGCTGGCCTCGCTTGCTCGGCCCTTATCGGCGCCGGCATCGGCATCGGTGTCATCTTCGGAAACTTCCTGAATGGCGCCCTCCGCAACCCATCCGCGGCGCCCGGGCAATTCCCGAATCTTCTACTCGGCTTTGCGCTCGCAGAGGCCACCGGATTGTTCGGCCTCGTTATCGCCCTGATCCTTTTATTCGTATTCTAATGCACAGGAATGGCCGCGCCAAAGGCGGTGCCATCCTGAGCGCTTAGGCGGCCCAATCCATGCCTCAACTGCAACCAGGCGATTTCGCACCCCAGTTGATCTGGCTTGCGATCATTTTCACGCTTTTCTATCTGGCGCTTTCGCATCTCGCCCTTCCGCGCATCGAGCGCGTCATAGCCGCGCGAAAGGCCAAAATCGAGGACGACCTGAAAGGCGCGCGCGAGGCGCAGGCCCACGCTGACCAGGAGGCCGAGCGCTACGAGGCCGAAATCGCCGCGGCTAAGGCAAGGGGTCAAGGTAGCATTCGCGCTGCCCGGGAAAAGCTCGATGCCGAGCTGGGCGGAAAGCGCGAGACCCTCGATCGGCAGCTCGCGGCAAAAACAGCCGAGACAGAGAAAAGAGTTCAAGACCTGCTCCAGCGGGCCGCCGGCGAGATGGAGGCTATCACTGCCGGGGTTGTGAGCGACATCGTGAAAGCATTCGCGGGCGTCGAAGTAAGCGACGGTGAAGTGCGCACCGCTCTTCGCCAAGGCTCGAAGGAGTAGTGAGCATGTTCAAAGACCCGGAGGTCTGGGTTGCTATTTCCTTCATGTGTTTTGCTGCGCTCATTCTCTATTTGAGAGTACCCGGCAAGATCTTGAAGTCGCTCGATGCGCGCTCGGCCGCGATCGCACGCGAGCTGGAAGAAGCTCGGAAGCTGCGAGCTGAAGCCGAGGCGGTTCTGGCCGATTACAAGCGGCGCGCGGAGAACGCTGAAACGGAAGCCGAAGCCATTCTTGCACAAGCCGAGCGCGAAGCTGCGGCCTACGCCAAGGAAGCGCGGGCCGCGTTCGACGAGACGATTGCCCGGCGTCTCGGCGTCGCTGAGCAGAAGATTAAGCTTGAGGAAGAGAAGGCGCGAAAGCAGATCCGGGCACAGGCGGCTGAGCTGGCCGTTGCGGCCGCGGAGCACCTGATCGAGCAAAAGGTCACGGGCAAAGTTGCCGAGGATATGATCGCGTCGAGCCTCGACCGGATCAAAAAGCGGCTGCATTAAAGACGCGGAAAGAGCTGCTTCCCTGCGCATGAGCTGCCCTGTAAGGCGCCAAGGCCTAAATCGGAGGAGGAAGCAGTGAAAACACTGTTTGCAGCCGCGTCAGCCTTCTTTGTGCTTCATATGCTGCCCTCGACACCGCTTCGTGGGCGCCTGATCGCTTCAGCTGGAGAAGGCCCCTATTTGGGAGCCTTCTCGGTGTTGTCCCTGATTTCGGTCTGGTGGCTGGCCGCCTCCTTTGAAGCCGCACCCTATGGCGGCAAATTGTGGCTCGTTCCGGCTTGGTGGCTGTGGTTTAAGGCGGCCCTCATTCTGTTTGCCCTCATCCTAGTGGCAGGCGGCGTACTTTCGCCCAATCCGTCCTCGCCCGGCGCGGCAAAGCTCCTCGACAAGTCTAACGTGGCCGAAGGTATCTTCGCCATCACCCGCCATCCCGTGATGTGGGGCATAGCGATTTGGGCTATCGCGCATGCGATCGGCCAAGCGACGGTGCGCGGTTTCGAATTTTTTGGAGCTTTCGCGGCCACGGCGCTGATTGGAAGCTGGCTACAGCAAATGCGCAAGCGCGCGGCATTTCCTAGTTGGGCGGCGTTCGAGGCCAAAACGTCGTTTTTCCCCTTCGCGGCAATCCTTGAAGGACGCGCCAAGCTCAGCCTCGCGGCAATCGGCTGGTGGCGGATCGCGATAGCCGTCATCGTTTGGGCCACGATCTTGCACTTCCATTACCGGCTTTTCGGCGCGCAGCCCCTCCCCATCCATACTTAGGCTGACCTGCGAACCCCTATACGACTGAACGCCGTGCGCAACATCGGAATCGAGTTATCGCGAGCGTAGCGAAGCGATCCAGGGGCAAAAGTCATCACCGCTGCTCTGGATCGCCGCGGCGGCCAAGGCCGCCTCGCGATGACGCCCGCGTCCGATCAAATCGCGCGATGCTCTAATGCCGGAAGTGCCGCACGCCGGTGAACACCATCGCAATGCCGCGCTCGTCTGCTGCGGCTATGACCTTGTCGTCGCGCATCGAGCCACCCGGCTGGATAATCGCTGTCGCGCCTGCATCTACGGCCGCGAGCATGGCATCGGGGAAGGGGAAGAATGCATCGGAGGCAACAGCGGTGCCCGCGAGCACCTCGCGCGGATCCTTGTTCGCGGCCCGCGCCACTTCCTCAGCCTTCCAGACTGCAAGCCGCGCGCTATCGACCCGGCTCATCTGGCCTGCGCCGACGCCAACCGTCGCGCCGTCTTTAGCAAAAACTATAGCGTTCGATTTGACGTGCTTGGCCACGCGCATGGCAAAAATCATGTTGGCGCGTTCTTGTGGCGTGGGCTCGCGCTTGGTCACGGTGCGCATCGTGTGCTCATCGAGCCCGGCGGCGTCGGCATCTTGCACCAAAAACCCGCCCGCCAGCGAGCGGATGTACGGCGCGCGCATCTCGCGTGCCAGCAAGCCGCCAGTGAGCAACAGCCGCACATTCGGTTTGGCGGAGAAGGCCCGCTTGGCCTCCTCGCTGACCGAGGGCACGATCACAACCTCGGTGAAGATCCTCAGAATTTCCCGCGCGGCTTCCTCATCCAGAGGCTCGTTTGAGGCCACTATACCGCCAAAGGCGCTGACGGGATCGCAAGCGAACGCTTTCCGGTAAGCCTCCAGCACCGATGCGCCGGTTGCTGTGCCGCAAGGATTGGCGTGCTTGATAATCGCAACGGCAGGCTGGCTCGCCGGGAACTCCGAAATCAACTCGAAAGCCGCATCCGCGTCGGTGAGGTTGTTGTAGCTGAGTTCCTTGCCCTGGACCAGCTCTGCCCGGACGAGGCTTGGCCCGCCCCTGGCCGCGGATTCATAAACGGCGGCATTTTGATGCGGGTTTTCGCCATAACGAAGGGGCTGCCGGAGCTTGCCCGAAAGGAAGAACGTCGAGGGCGGGTTTTCGCCCGAAACCGTGGAAAACCAGCTTGCAATCGCGCAATCGTATGCGGCCGTTCGCGCAAAGGCTTTGGCGGCAAGACGCCGCCGCGTCGCAAGCGTGGTCGTCCGCGCTTCGCCCGACAATTCGTCGAGAACCGCATCGTAGTCGGCCGGGTCGGAAAGAACCGTCACAAAGGCATGGTTTTTCGCCGAGGCCCGCAGAAGGGCCGCCCCCCCGATATCGATTTCCTCAATCATCGCCTCGATATCGTCCGCGCTCTTCTTAACCGCGTCTTCGAAGGGATAAAGATTGACCACAACGAGCCCAATCGGCGCGATGCCATGGGCTGTCAGAGTGTCGCGCGTGCCGCTCTGATCGAGATTGGCGAGAATGCCGCCATGGATCGCGGGATGCAGCGTTTTGACGCGCCCCTCCAAAATCTCCGGAAAGCCCGTTACTTCCGACACGGGAAGCACGGGGATGCCGTGATCGCGCAGATGGGCGGCCGTGCCGCCGGTGGATACGATCTCTATGCCGAGAAGTTCCAGCCGCTTCGCGAATTCGGCGAGCTTGGTCTTGTCGGAAACGGAGATGAGCGCCCGGCGAACCGGAAAATCGTGATGTTTTGCCATGGCTTGTAACTGTGGTGCCCGGAATGAAGATCAAGGTCAAGAAATGCGCCGCGGACCGGTTTCCATGAGGACCGGCCTTTGCTGCGTCACCTTCTCGAATTTCCAATGGACCGAGGTGGCCTTTGTGCAGGGGCCTTTTAGCACAATTTGCAGCGACCGCCGCAGGCAAATTGGATCGGCGAAGAAGATGCTCTCCTCGACGTCGAGCTCCGCGCCTTCCGCGAGGAACCGCCACACTTGGCCTCCCGGCGTAGCCAGCGTAACTGCGTTGGTGTTGCGCGCAAAGTTTGCTGCCACGCGAGGATGCAAATGGAAACGGATCGCAAAACGCGCGGCTGTTCCCGATCCGCCGCCGTCGGCGGTAAGCTGATCGTGGCCGTCAAGCTCAAGCCCTGATTTCCGCAACGTGAGGCGCCGGCGATGGATGTAACCGAACCGGTCGCGGTAGCCATCGTGGCTGATCCTGACGCTCACCGCATTATCGAGCTCAGCCACCTCGTGCTGGACATGACCGGGCCCCGCAAGCCAGAACAGCTCGCGGCCGGCAACGTGCCCCTGCGCCTTAATGAGCCGGGCCGAGGATAAATCCTCGATGGTCAGCGTGGAGTGCGCCGCGGTCGAACGCGAGACGACATACCAATCTCCGGTCTCGTCGGTGGGGGCGCCGCAATTGGTGATAAGAGGCTCGAAGCCGGCGCTCATCTCGAAGGACGCACAGCCCGCATGAGCGCGATCGCTCAAATGCATGGGCGGGGCGCCGCCGGCATCGGCAAGGACAACCGTTTCCCCGCCTGCCAGCCGCGCGTAACCGGAATGCGGAGCGAGCGCGCCGGTAAAGGTTCCGCCCGCATCGTCATAGGCAAGCACGGTCGACACTTGGTCGAGCAGCGTCGGCCCCATGCCGTTGAAATGCGCAAGACTGCCATCGCCGAGCCGCAAATAGCGCAGCATGGGATTCATCCGGCCGATCGCGGTGTAAAGAGCATCCGGCGGCTCGAGCTGGCGGGCCACGAAGCATTGCTTGAGCGGCAGCAGCTCCAGAAGCAGCTCGATCAAATCGCCCGGATCGCGCGAAGCATGGCCGCCATCCTCAAGGATTTGCTTGTCGAGCTCCGAGCAGAAAACCGGAAGATAAGAGGTCAGATAGGCTTCCTGCTCCGCCACACACAAGCCTGCAAGCAAAATCGCGGTGAGCGCGCGAAGTTTGGCCACGCCGGGGCTATCGCTGTAAATGACTGTAAGGTTGTGCAGGTCCCGGCTCAGCGCGCGCATAACCGCGTCGTAGAAATCAGGATCGGCGCCGTCGAGGAGAAAAGCCGCGTGCGAGAGCAGCGCGATGACACGCTTTGCCGTCGCGTCTGAGTCGTGGGCAAGAGGGGGTGCGCTCCGGCTCACGGCGATCCAGTCCAGCGTGAGCTTCCGCGCCTTCTCGCGCGCGATCTGATCCTCCGCCGCATGCAGATGGCGAAGCCAGCCGAAACCGTACAGCTCCTTCTGCCATGGCAAGGACGGCGGCATGACCTTGAACGGCGATTCCGAGCCTACGGGCGCGGCCGCCCCCGCGAGGCCGAAATAGCCATCGTAAAGCTCGACCGCAAAACTCGGATCGCCAGTGCGAAGGTCTTGCGGAAGGATCAGAAGATGATAGGCGGTTGGCACACCTGCCATCCAGCGCGAGAACGAAGCTTTTAGCGCCAGCTTGAGAGCTGAGCGCCCGGCTTTATTGACGGCCAGCGCGGCGAGACGCGCCCGATCTGAAATCTGAGCGGACATCATCTCAATTTTTAATGATGGCCGGTCTGACAAGCAAGGGCATAGTGCAACCCTGGTGGAATGAGAATACTCAGCTTTGCTCTAGCGTGGAGGGTGCCCATGATTCGCGCAAGCGTTGCTTTTGCGGGTGTGGAAAGAGCTGCGGCATTTTTAACTACCTTGTCAGCAACTTTTTTGCCATAAGCTGTTGTTACACTACACTTCGTTTGGGGGGGGATTTCTCATGGCGCAAGACGGAAGCATGGGGAAGGGCGAGGGCGTGGATTTCAAAAAAGCGGCGCCGCAATGGCTGCTCGATTTGAAGGCGGAAGCGGCTGAGATGCGCGAGCGCAGGCAGCGGCCGGCGGGGCTTGCCTTCGGGCGCTGGCTCGGCGATTTTCTCGATCAGGATACGCCAAGCGGGCTTTTGCCGGCGGAGGAGAAGCTGCTGTTCGCGGCCACAAAGGGCGAAGCCTGCGTGCTGCAAAGCCGCGCGGCGCGGGTTTGGGCGGTCTTCCACGGCTGGCGCAAGAAAATCCAGGAGGCATCCGTGCCGTCCGAGGAAGACTTCGCCCAAGCGATGACGAAATTCCTTGAGGGCGCGCCGGAGGCCGTGCAGGAAGTCATCCACGACGCGACCATCCAGGCCATCGTTGAGCTTGGGCTACCTGCGGACTGGGAGCCGAAAGACGCCGCGGAGGCCGAAACGCTGGCATCGGCACAGCAGGCCTATTTCGCCCGGCTCGAAGCCGAAGCCGATCCTGAGAGGACGGTTCGCGACGCGCGCGCCAGCGGCAGCTTTTTCCTGCTCGCCGCCGAGGCGGTTACTCAGGCGCTGGCGCAGCCGCAAGGTAAGCCGCTGGAACTTAGCGACGAATGGCTGCGGCCCTTGCTGCGCGGCGATCCGCTTAATCTGGCGCATGAGACGCGGGAAAAGATCGAGGCGCAGCCGCGCGTGCTTCGCGATTTCTTTTGCGAGCTTATCCGCCATGTGAAAAGCGCGCCGGGCACGGATCGGGCTTATCTGACGAGGCTCAAGGCCGATCCCACGCAGCTCCGGCCGCATTTCGACGCGGCCTTCGAGCGCTACGCGCGCGAAGAATGGCGCCGGGTCGATCCGCACGATCCCGAAGTTCGCATCCGTGCGAGCTTCCTGCGGTTCCTTTCGCTCGGCGGCGACGACGCCGCGCCGGTGCATGAACGCCGCTTAGAAGTCCACGGCGCTTACGCCGGCGAGGATCTGGACCTTTCCGGCTGCACAATCCCGCTGCCCCTCTTATTCTGCCGCTGCTATTTTGACAGGCGGATCCTTCTCAGGGACGCCGTTACAAGATCGCTGAATTTCCAGGCAAGCCGCGTCCAGTCGATCGACGCCGAAGGCGCACATATTCGCGGTGCCGCCTCGCTTCTTAGCGGCTTTCAGGCGGGCGAAGTTTGGTTCCCATATGCGGCCATCGAGGGCAGGCTATCGTGCCAGGGCAGCACATTCGGCTCTGCTGGTGCTTCCGCCATCAATTTCACCGGAGCGCAGATCACCGGCAACGCCGATCTCAGCGACGGCTTTCTCGGCCAAGGCGAAGTGTCCTTCGGCGGCGCAAGAATCGGCGGGGATCTGAATTGCGCTGGCGGCGTTTTCCGCAACCGCACAGAGGACGGCTTGGGAGCAGCGCTAGGTTGCGACAACGCCGGGATTAGCGGAAACGTTTCGCTAGCTGACCGTTTCCGGGCCGACGGATTGGTATCGTTCAGCGGTGCGAGGATCGGCGGCGCTCTAAATTGCAGAAATGGAACTTTTCGCAATCGCACACAGGATGGCACGGGACGGGCCCTCAACTTTGAGCTCACCGGGATCGAAGATGGAGTGTGTCTATGCGATGGGTTCGTGGCTGAGGGCGAAGTGAGATTTAAAGGCGCTCACATTAAAGCTAACTTTCAATGCAACGGTGGACGGTTCGACAATTCTGCTTTGAGAAAAAATGACGGAATCGCGCGCGCCGCGACCGCGATCAATCTGCGAGGAGCAACTATTGACGGTATGCTGTGGCTGGAGCCGTTGAGCGGAAACATCGAAATCGCTGGCTCAGTAAACGTTTTGGGGTGCCATGCGCATGAATTAGTCGATCACCCCCGCTTATGGGTTTACAAGGATGTCGTTGCCGCTGGCAGCGATAAAATACCCGCCTTCATTTACTTGGACGGCTTTACTTACGGTCACTTAGTCCGTGGCCACCACGACACGTCTAAGCGCAAGCGCTGGCTGGACCAGCAGCTGCCAAAACATCTCGGCCTTGAATTCCGCGCGCAGCCCTTCGAGCAGCTCATCAAAGTCTATCGCGAGATGGGCCACGAGGGCCACGCCCGCGCCATCGCGAAATTCAAGGAGCGCCGCCGCCGGCGCGCGAATTTCGTCAAGCTTTGGCATGGCTGGATGGACCGGCCGGACTGCCCAGCGCCGATGAACTGGCTCGCCTGGCCCTTCGCCGCTATGGGGCGGGCGATTTCCCGCTCGCTCGTCTCGGCCCTCTACGCGCTCGAATGGTTCATCGTTGGCTTCGGCACCGCCTATGGCTACGGATATATGCGCCTCATCGCGTTGCTCTTGGCACTTTGGATCGCGGGCGGGATGTTCTACGGCACGGTGGCGGACCAAGGCGGCTTCGCGCCGTCGAATCCGGTCATCTATCTCAATAAAGAGGTGCAAGCCAAATGCGCCAAGAGCTGGACGGATTGCAAGAGTGCGCCGCCGGAGCTGCCCAGTTTCAGCCCGTTCACCTATTCGCTCGACACGATGCTGCCGGTGCTCGACCTCGGCCAGAAACACGATTGGCAGCCCATCGATAGGCCGGACCGGCCGGTGAAGCTCGCGCTGCCAACGCTGTTTTGGCTGCCCAACAGCAATCCGCGCCACAGCGAGTTTCCCGATGTGGCGATAGAAATGCAGCCGCTCGGCGAGGGCACGCTCGACAGCATCGTAAGGGCGCAGACGCTGCTCAGCTGGTTTACCCTCGGCCTCCTTGCAATGATGCTTTCGGGGCTCATTAAGAAGGATTGAGCGCGAGCCGCGCGGCGAAGAATCCGTCCATGCCGCCCGCGTGGAAGGGCAGCGTGCGCAGCATCCCCGCCGGCGTAACGGTCTCAGCGGGAATGCCGGGTGCGCCCGGATCGATGGGGACGAGCGCCACATCCGGCCGCGCGGCGAGCAGGCGCTCGATCCGCGCTTCGCCTTCCTCCGCTTCGAGCGAGCAAGTGCTGTAGACGAGGCGGCCGCCGGGCTTGACGAGGCGGAACGCGCGATCGAGAAGCCGGGCCTGAACGGCCGAAAGCGCGGCGATATCGGCCGCGGACTTCAGATAGGGAATATCGGGGTTGCGGCGGATGGTGCCGGTTGCCGAGCAGGGCGCGTCGAGAAGCACCGCGTCGAAGGGTTCCGGCGCGGCCCATTCGCCCGCATCGGCTTGCACAACTTCCGCTGCCAGATTGAGCCGCGCGAGGTTTTCTTTGAGGCGGCGCAGGCGCGAGGCCGAGAGATCCACCGCGGTCACATGCGCGCCGCGCGCCGCAAGCTCCACGGTTTTGCCGCCGGGCGCGGCGCAAAGATCGGCCACGCGTAGCCCGCGCACATCGCCCAGCAAGAGCGCGGGGATAGCGGCGGCGGCGTCTTGCACCCACCACGCGCCCCCGGCATAGCCTTCGATGTCCTCGATGCGGCCTTTGTGGGCGAGTCGCACCGTGCCCCAAGGCAATGCCACGCCGCCCAGCCGGCCGGCCCAGCCTTCCGCATCGGCCTTCACCGAAAGATCGAGCGCCGGCTCTTCCAGATGCGCAGCCGCGATCAACCTCGCTGTTTCGTCGCCATAATGGGCGGACCAGCGCGCGAAAAGCCACGCGGGCGTATTGAGCACGGCGGCATCTTGGCTTGCGATGATCGCCGCGGCGTTGGCGCTGACCTTGCGCAACACCGCGTTGATAAGCCCGGCATAGCGGTGCGCCGCGCGCCAAGCCTTTGCCTGTTCCACCGCGAGGCTGATCGCGGCATGCGGCGCGACTTCCATGAAGGCGAGTTGCACAGCACCCGAGATCAGGATGAACCGCACCTCGAACGCGTCCGCCGGCAGCGGCTTTTCGAGGAATCGGCTCAGCAAGTTCTCGGCCTGCCCAAGCCTGCGCAACGCGGTCGCGGCCATGGCGCGCGCAAAGGCGCGGTCGCGGGGCTCGAGGCCGGCGAAGGCGGGTTTGGCGCTCGAAGCGGCGAAGACGTCGTCGAAGGGCTGCCGGTCGCGCAGCACCGCTTTGAGCAGATAGGCGGCGAGCCGCCGCGCTTGCAGGCCGGTACTTTCCGTGTGCGATTGGTTTTGGTGTGATTTCAACGCCGTGCTCAGCCTTTTGCGTCATCCCGGAAGGCCAAAGGCCTATCCGGGATCGATGTTTCCGCTGCCATGAATCTTTCGCGGCAGCGTCGTCCCCGCGCAGGCGGGGATCCATGCTAACCTATGGTTCCTACGATAGAAATGGATTCCCGCCTTCGCGGGAATGACGCCGCGGAAATGCTAAGCTGGACACTCAAACGCCACAGCGGAAACATTGGGGTAATCAAGTTCCGCGATGACGAAAGATTAGCCCCAAGGCCCTCGCCCTGGCGCACGGCCGCCACGGCCGCCACGCCCCCACGGACCCGTTGCGGCGGGCTCATCGTAGCCGCTGGCGGGCGGCACCTCGGCCGGGCCGCCGCTGGGCCATTGCATCTGCCCCATTTCGCGGGCCTGCTCTTCCAGCGCGGCGATGCGGTTCTCCGTGTTCGGATGGGTGGAGAAGAGGTTGTCCATGCCACCGCCGGTCAGCGGATTGATGATGTACAACGAAGCGCTCGCCGGGTGATCCTCGGCCTGCTCGTTCGGGATCTGCTGCGCCGCGCGCTCGATATTCTGCAGCGCCGACGCCAGCCACAGCGGGTGCTGGCAAATCTCGGCGCCGTCATGGTCGGCGGCATATTCGCGCGAGCGGCTGATCGCCATCTGGATGATCGCGGCGGCCATCGGCGCGACGATGATGGCCAAGAGCGTGGTCACGATCCCGCCGCCGCCCTCGCCATCGCGCCTGCCGCCACCGAAGAGCATGCCGAAATTCGCGAGCATCGAGATCGCGCCGGCGATGGTCGCTGCCACCGTCATGGTGAGCGTGTCGCGGTTTTTCACATGCGCCAGCTCATGGGAGAGCACGCCCGACACCTCCTCCTTGCTCAGCATGCGCAGCAGCCCCGCCGAGGCGGCGACGGCCGCGTTGTTAGGATTGCGGCCCGTGGCGAACGCGTTCGGCTGATCGGTGTGGATGATGTAGACGCGCGGCATCGGCAGCTTCGCGTTGGCCGCGAGCTGGCGCACGATGGCGTAAAGCTCGGGCGCGCTGGCCTCGCTCGCCTCCTCGGCGCCCTGCTGGGAGAGCACCATCTTGTCGGAGTTCCAATAGGCGAA
>JBKQOR010000047.1:0-17822 GCA_052145435.1 Rhodomicrobium sp.
CCTCGATACGGATGGCGGCGTCCCAGAGCTGGCCCGCGACGCTTTCAATGTCCTCAGCCGAATGCCGCCCGCCAAGGCGCCAATAGGCCGAGCGCAGGTTCAAATAGATCTCGGAGGCAATGCCTTCTTCCGCAGCGGCGATCGCAATCGCATCGAGATTCCCGGCGATGCGTAACGCATCGCCGGGAATCTCGACGAGCGACCGTCTTTGTCCCGCGATGGCCTTGGCGAGAGGTTTTGTGAATTTGCGCTCCGGCAGGATCATACCCCGGGCCGCACTCATACCCTCATGGCCCGCTTCGTCCTTGGCGACAAGCGTGATCACCACAGGCAGCCCGGCCCAAGGATGCGAGGTCAGGTCGCGGTAGGTCTTGCCCTCGGCGGACCTCACTGGCGGCTTTGGCAACGACAGAGGAAAGATGGGCGGTTTTCCGATTTGCGGTAGCTCTTCCGTTGCGCCGCCGCCATTTCCGGGCTGCGGTACGATCCGCTCGATGCGCGCTTCGGCGCTCATCACGCCATAATCGTCGTCGACCTTATATTTGAACAGCATCACGCCGCGCGGCGATACCTCGACGGGGCCCGCGAAGACAATCTTGGGGGGCAGATCCGGCACGGCGGTCAGCAGCCAAGACCGCTCCGGCCCAAAGCTGCGGTGGATTGAAAGTCTCGCCGAGCGCTCGATCTTTTGGGTGTATTCGGCGTAGGTCCCGTTCGATTGGCCTGCGGGGTCGAGCACTTGCGTCCGGCCGGCTTCCTCAAGCGCAACCCGGTATCCGGCGGCATCGGGGCCGTTGACTTTTACCGTCAAGACCGATCCTTCGGGGACGGCGACGGCGTCCTTGCCAGCTTGCAGCGTGCTATCGGGCAGGACGAACGGCTCTTTCCTTGTGTAGGGCGGGGGCGAGATCCAGGCGTCGATGCGGAAACCCGCGCCTGCCGGCAATTCCGGCACCTCGAAGGCTCCCCGCACACGTCTGCCGAGATCGTCCCATGCAAAGCTTCCGGCGGCCAGCAGCATAAGAACGAGCGCGGCGCGAAGTGCGAAGGGATCGTATTTGTCGATGCGCGGGTGAGGCGCCCCGGCCTTGAGCTTTTTGAGCGCCTCTGCGGCGCGGGCCCGGTGGGCCTCCCACAAAGCCAGCGTTTCTGGGGAAGGATTCTCCTGCGAGAGCGTGTCGTTGAACGCCGTGAGCGGCCTGTGCGGAAGCGCGGAGGCCTGCTCGATCCGCGCGAGCAGCGTTTCGCGCGATGGGCGCCGCCAGAGCACGAGAGGCAGGAATGAGAGAGCCAACGCCACCCCGAAGGCGCAGAGCAGGTAAAAATGCAGGCGCGGCGGCAGGAGCTGCCAAACCTCGAAGGCTGAGAGCAGTACGAACACGCCGGCTATGAAGAGCGGCAGCCAAACGCGCGGCCAAAGCTTCTCGGCGATCAGCGCCCGCTTGGCGGCGCGCGTCTTTCCTTCGATCAGGCGCTCCTCCGGCGTGGACCCTGCCATCCTTTGCCTGGACCCGGCATCGCCGGTCTCGCCTTTTCTTTGCATCATATTCGCACAATACCACAGGAAAACGCGGCCCAAAACGCTCGATTCGCTACCACGGGTTACACCGGACCGCCCGATCGCTTCGCCGGCCCCTGTTGTCATCCCGGAACGGCGCCCTTCGCGCCGTATCCGGGATCTTTACGGACGCTGTGAACCTTGCAAGATCCCGGATACCGCCTGCGGCGGTTCCGGGATGACAGCCGCGAACTGTTCAACCGGATCTTGTATTACACCGGCTGCCTAAGCTTAATGGCCGCCGCAAGCGTGCCTTCGTCCAAATAATCGAGCTCCCCGCCGATGGGCACACCGCGAGCAAGCCTTGTGATCCTCAGTGGCAGGCCTTCCAGCTCGGCTGCCAAATAATGTGCGGTCGACTGCCCTTCGACGGTTGCGTTCAGCGCCAGGATGATCTCCCGCACCTCCGGTGCGTGCGCGCGCTCGACGAGCTTTGCGATGGAAAGATCGTCCGGTCCGCGCCCGTCGAGCGGCGAAAGCGTTCCGCCGAGCACGTGATAGCGCGCGTGCACAATGCCGGCACGTTCCAGCGCCCAAAGGTCGCCCGCGTCCTCAACCACGCAAATCAGCGATGGATCGCGTGCCGGGTCCGCGCAGATGGCGCAAGGCTGCTGCGTGTCTATGTTGCCGCATGTCCGGCAGATCTCGATCTTGGCCGCGGCCTCCCCCATCGCGCGGGCGAGCGGCAAAAGCAGCTGCTCGCGCTTCTTGATAAGGTGCAGCGCTGCGCGCCGGGCAGAGCGGGGCCCAAGCCCGGGCAGTTTTGCCAGAAGAGCGATCAGCTCTTCGATCTCGGCGCCGGAGGTTCTCTTTTGCGGGGCTTGCATGCGCCTTAGGTAACGAATGGATCGCCGATGCGCAACTGTCCGATGGCTTCGCCGTGCTAACATGTCAATTGACACGCGGGTCATGTACGTACAAATATGTACGTACATGAGGTCGCCTTGGTTTGGACGTGGAGCCGGGAAAAGGATTCCATAAACCGCCGCAAGCATAGCCTGCCATTAAGCATCGCAGAGGTGGCGCTTGCCGATACGCTCGCCTTGTCGCAGCCGGACCCGCATCCCGATGGCGCTCGAGCTCGTCAACGCCCAGATCAAGAACCGAGGTTTTGGCAGCCTCACCGTCCGGGGCTTGGTCAAAGCTAAGGCCATCGCGCTGTGGCATGCGCTTGCTCATAACCTTATGACCGCGGCCAGGCTGAACGCCCTGCCAGCATGAATAGCAAACGCAAATGGCTTAGCCAGCCGCGCTAACCTCACCTGAATGCGGCTTCCCATGCGCCAGTCCCGATGCAAAATGAATCCATTTATTACGCTGGAACAAGAACTTGTATAGGTACCCGCCTTCGCGGGAATGACGGTTGCGCGCCTTGCAATGCTTCGGAAGTCGTTTTTCTCACACGCTTCTTCGCTGGAAAAGCCTCGGTGGCAACTGCGTAGGGCCGGCACTCCGGAGTGTTTGCAACTTATCTAAAGCTGCCGGCAAAAGCCTCTGAGAATGACAAGGTTACGGTCACGCTTTTTTTACCACAGGCACTGGGGGCGGGCTAGTATCCTTGCAAGGGAATAGCAAGACACGTAAAACGGCAAATGGTGCATAAAACCGTCAAAAATGCAATCACAGGTAGAAAGTGCGGCCCGTCTCACCTGAAGCTCCAGCTTTTTTGGGAAAACCGCAACGAATTGGAAGTTTTGTGGACAATTGCCTCAGTGTTTCCTCTTTTCCGTCACCACTATCTCTTGTATGGTCAAACTCCTTCTTTAGACCGGCGAGAAGCAACTTGGTATCCGGTTTGGTAAGTCAGAGTTAAGGGACGTTTCCGCGAATGACTGAAATCCTTGCGCTCGCCGAACTCAGAAATTTGCGGCGGTATGCGTTTTGCCTTTTGGGCAACCGTTTTCTGAGCGACATGGCGGTTGAAGCCGCACTGAACACGCTCGTTTCGGACGTTCTGGCGGTTTCGGGCCGGGCGATCTCCCGCCTCGACCTGTATAGAAAGGTCAACGAGGCTGCGCGGACGAGCCTGCGGAAGGGCAAGGTTACCGCGGCGGTCGGCAGCGGGCTTCATTCCCGTTTGCTGCGCCTGAGCGAGGAGCAAAGGCAGGTAACCGCGTTGCATGCCGTGATCGGCTTGCCCTACGGAGACATTGCGTCGATTATGGCTGTCAGCGAAAATCGCGTCCGGAGCACTTACGCCCATTCGCTTGTGGCGCTTCGGCATCAACCGGTGTCGGTTCTCATCATCGAGGACGAAGCCCTTATTGCGCGCGAGCTTCAAGAGATCTTGACCAACCTTGGGTTCGTCGTGGCTGGAATGGCCAAGAACCGCGTCGAGGCTCTTCAGATCGCTGTCCGTTCGAAGCCGCAGCTCATCCTCGCCGACTATAAGCTCAAAGGCGATACCGGCGTCGACGTCGTGAAGGCAATTCGCGAGAGCCTCGATGCAAGCGTGATCTATGTCACCGCTCACCCGGAAGCCGCCGCTGCTGCCGGGGACAAGCGCGACGCCGTCATCGCAAAGCCTTTCAACGTGCATGCGGTCGAGCGCGCCGTGCAGACGCATATGGCGGCGTAAGGCTGCTTTTTGCCGCAATTCTGACACCGTTGTTGTCTTCCCGCGAGCGGCGCACCGCGGAGCCGGGATCTTTTCAAGCGCTGCATATTGCAAGATGCCGTGCGCACAAAGTATCGCCCGGTTTCGGTGGGTTTCACATTCACGGCGTGCGCGAATGTCTTAACGATCTAACCGCGCGGCGTTTCAACCGCGGTTCAATACGCGCCCCGCGATGGCGTCGAGCTTGGCGGCAAGCGCCGGGTCGCGCGCTTCTGGCGCCGTGATGATGGCGTGCTCGAGCGCGCGGTCGGAGCCCAGCGGGCAGGCCTCGTGCTCCCTCGGAAAGTCCGCCGCAAGCCGCGCGATAAGCCGGCCGGCCTTTTCCGAATTCTCCTTCATCACCCGCAGGATATCGGCAATGTCCACATCGGTGTGATCGTCGTGCCAGCAATCGAAATCGGTTACCATCGCAATCGTCGCATAGCAAAGCTCGGCCTCGCGGGCGAGCTTCGCCTCCGGCATGTTGGTCATGCCGATGACGCTGCAGCCCCATGATTTATAGAGGAAAGACTCCGCCCGCGTCGAAAATTGCGGGCCCTCCATCACGATATAGGTGCCTCCGCGGCTGTAAGGGATATCCTCGGCTTTCGCGGCTGCCTCGACCCTATCGGCGAGCTTGGGGCTGATGGGATCGGCCAAGGCCACATGCGCCACGCAGCCCGTACCGAAAAAACTCTTCTCGCGGGCGAAAGTACGGTCGATGAATTGATCGACGATCACGAAGGTGCCGGGGGGCAAGTCCTCGCGGAGCGAGCCGCAGGCCGAGACAGAGATGAGATCGGTCACGCCCACGCGTTTCAGCACGTCGATATTGGCGCGATAGTTGATCGTTGTTGGCGGGTAGGCGTGGCCCGCTCCGTGACGCGGGATAAAGGCGACCGGCAAGCCGCCGATCTCGCCCAGATGCACCTCCGAAGAAGGCTGCCCCCACGGCGAGGCAACCGCCTCTTCGCGCTTATTCTCTAGCCCCGGCAGATCGTAAAGTCCCGAGCCGCCAATAATTCCCAGAACCGATCTTATCATTGCCGCCTCCGTTACTTTAAGGCCCTAATCGCGAAGCGGGTATCCGTAACCGTCATCGCGAGGCGGCATTTGCCGCCGTGGCGATCCAGAAGCAGCATTTGAGATTTGAGCCTGGATTGCGTCGCTTCGCTCGCAATGACGGGTGCCCTATGACGGCGGTTCAGTGAGATGTCAAGCCATCAGCTCGATGTAATAGACGGAATGAACCCATTTCGCCTCTTCCTCCTCGGTTTTCTTCTCATCGGGCGCGAGCTGCCGCATCGCGTACAGCGGGCCGAAATTGCCAATTGCAAAAGCCTGGCCATCGGCCTCCGCCGCCAAAATCCATTGCTGGCTTAGAACGTCGGTCAGCGGCAGATCCGCTGCATATCCATCGAGCGCGGAAAGGCGCGCGGTCTTCGCGGTAGCAGCCGGTTTTGCTGCGGCAAGCACATCGTGAAGGAGCGGTCCCCTGCCTTGCATCTCAATGCCGTAGTTGATTGCCTTGACAGTCCGGCGGGGGAGGCCCAAAAGCTCGCTGGCATTGAACGTGCGCGCTTTTTGGAAGCTCAGATTATTATGATCGAATAAGCGGTCGCGCTTTGGATCGAGCGCCCCGCGGTTCGGCGCTCCGGTGAGTCCGCCAACGGTCAAAATCACGAGCCCGTCGGCACAGGCGGGCTTTGCTAGCGCAGGCGCCAAATTAGGTAGCATCGCGCCGGCAGCCAGGCCGAAGAGGCTCCGGCGGCGGGATAATGGCATTGAAATCATGTATGCTCTCCGCATAAACTAATATTGGCGCTACCTTAACGCTGTCCTGCGTCATAAGGCAGCCCGCAAGGAATGTAAAACGCGTTCCCAGCGGGCCATATCGCACCTATATGAAGGCAGCTGCTAAGCCGCCGTCCGGGCGCCGGAAAGCCGGCTTAGGAGACGCTCCGCTAAGCAGACGCCATTGGCCTAGCCAACGGATGCCAGCTTAGATCTTTTGTTTTCGCAGAGTTTTATCGCAAACCGGGAAGGCCACTTTTGCGAACTCTGCTTAGGAAAGGCCATGGAAAGCGAGATGCCCTTGGATTATTTCGGCGATGCCCGTCAAGTTGCCGTGGAACGCGCATTGTCGGAGTTCCGCGCTGCTAGGCCGGTGGCCATCCAGTCCGGCGCCGGGTTCGCTCTTGCCTGTCCGGCCGAGGGGTTGACGAAAAAGCAGATACCTTTTTTGCAAGCAGCAGGCCGCAACGCGCGGCTAATCATTCCAGGCGAAAAGGTGAGGCCGGCGGCGGCATGGGAGGAAGCGGCTGCTGCCGTCCGGCTCGATCCGCTCACGCTCGAAACCATTGAGGCCTATGTCAGTCACGAAACCGGCGGCGGGGCTAACGGCGCCTGCGTCTATAGTGCCGTTTTGTCCGCGCCGAACCAGGCCTGCTTGGCCGCGCTCGCTCTGGCCAATCTTTCGCTCCTCCTGCCTGCCGTGATTGTCGCGGAGGTGAGCGCGACCGATTTGGAGCGCTTGCCGGTCCTTGCCGTCGAGGCGCAGGACGTCATTCAGTTTCGCGACCGTGAAGCCAAATCGCTCAAAATCATCGCCCGCACCTTCGTTCCGCTGGAGGGCGCCGGCCAATGCGAGTTCGCCGTCTTCAGGGGCGGCGACGGCTTCCGCGATCAGATCGCGGTCATCGTCGGCGATCCCTCGCCGAAGCGCCCCGTGCTCGCGCGCATCCATTCCGCCTGCCTCACCGGCGATCTATTCGGCAGCCTCAAATGCGATTGCGGCGACCAGTTGCGCGGCACGGTGAGGGCGATGGCCGAGCAGGGCGGCGGCATCGTGCTTTACCTCGACCAGGAGGGGCGCGGCAACGGCATCGCCAACAAAATCCGCGCCTATTGCTTGCAGGAGGAAGGCTTCGACACCTACGACGCCGACGAGCTGCTTGGCTTTGGCCAGGACCAGCGGCGCTTCGACTTTGCGGCGGAGATGCTGATGCAGCTCGGGTTCACGTCGGTGCGGCTCATGACGAACAATCCGCGCAAGATCGCGGCGTTGCGCGAGGCAGGCCTTGAGGTGGTCTCGACGCACCGCGTGCTCGCGCGGCAGACGGCGCATAACGCGAAATATCTGGCCGCCAAGCGCGACAAGGGCGGGCATTTGCTGGGCGATGCCGCGCTCGACGGCATGGATATCGACGATCTGCTGCGGCCGGCCACGCCGCAATCCTAGCGGACAGCAAAGCGAGATTTTTCCAGGACGACCCGCAGCTTTGATGGGAGATCAGCTTTTAAGCTGAGCCTGCACCGTCTTATCCAGCCATTTCGAAATATCCCATCGGCTCACTTTATTTTCATGAAACGACAAAGCATATTGGCCATCCGGAGAGAACATAACTAACTTGACGGATGCAATGGGCAAGGCGTAAAGCTCTTTGCCGGTGGCGGCATTCCATAGTCTCATTGCATCGTCTCCGCCGGATAGCATGAAGCGGCCATTAGGCGACAAGGCGAGCGAATTGACGTTACCCAGATGCCCAGTGAAGCTCTGGATTTCTTCGCCGGTCGCTACTGAAAGTGACGTTATTTTTCGATAACGGGCTACAAAGACGGTGCTGCCCTGTTGCGCAAAAGCAATCGGAAAAGGCGTTTCCGGCGGCTCGGGATGCGCGGCACTTGGAACATCCCGCAGCCTGAATGCGTCGTCCTTCAGGACATGCTGGAAGCCGGGGATCGGCGCGGCGGCGGAAACATCCCACAGCTTGAGCGTTTCGTCCTTGCTCGCGGAAAACGCAAACCGGCCGTCGGGGGAAAAGGCAACCGAAATAACCGTGTCCGAGTGAGCTAAGATAGTGTGGATTTCCTTGCTGCTTTCGATATCCCAAAATACGAGCTCCCCCTTCTTTTCCCATTCTTGCTTGTCGTCTTTCTTGCCTTTTAACTTCGGTATATAAACCTCGCCGCCAGTCAGAACCGTCCGGCCATCGGGCGATAAGGCAGCGGTTTCGAATCTAGAGTTGATATGCCCTTCGAGCTTCCAGATTGTTTTACCGATCGCAGCATCCCAAAGTCTAACCTCCCCTCGGTCTTCCATCTTGCCGGGGGAAACGTGCCTCTTGACGCCTGCAGAGAGCACCCTCGTTCCGTCGGGAATGAAACCTACGAAAATGACAACCGCAACATCATTTTCCTTCAGATCCCAGATGCGACGGTGTTTACCAGTGCCGGTGTCCCACAGGGAAAAACCGGGCGTATTCGAGGCAAAGGCGGTGGATGCATTAAGGGCGTAATGACCGTCGGTTGAAAAAGCAAATGAGCCCTTTCTGTAGTCCTCGTTCGGAATATCTGTGAATGCGAACGACTCTAAAGGTGCTGTAGGTGCTGTAGGCGAACGCCAATTTATCCCGCTCCGGATGATCACCGCAAGACAAAGCAATGCCACCACACCGATAGCGGCAATGATTGGGCGTTGCCGCCTCGTTTTCTCCTCGTAACGCTCAATTCGGGTCCGGGTCTTCACCCAGAGCTGCGCTTCCGAAAGGTGTTTGCCGCTAGGATACGCTGCCAAAAACCGCTCAAGCTTTTTAAGAGTTGGAGCTTCGAGCACTGTCTTCCAATCTAATTCCTCCAGCTTTTCGTAGGCGGACTGCGCCAAGTCCTGTGGCGGATCGAAGCCTATAAACTCAACCAGTTTTTCTCTGCTTGAGCTATTGGCAAGTTCTCGCCAACGCGCCACCCAATATGAGCGGGGCTTCACTTTTTCCAACAGCACCCGGAGAATTTCGTCGGTATCGCCCCTAAAGCGGT
This sequence comes from Rhodomicrobium sp., assembly GCA_052145435.1. GTDB lineage: Bacteria > Pseudomonadota > Alphaproteobacteria > Rhizobiales > Rhodomicrobiaceae > Rhodomicrobium. The sequence continues at coordinate 8,970 of JBKQOR010000047.1, forward strand.
TATGATCGAGCGGCAGGGCGTTGCATTTGGCGAGCGGCTTTAGGATGGGCGGCAGGTCCACCTCTTGTAGCGGCGGCGCGCCGTTGACCAAAATCGGCACTACAACCTTCTTGAGATGCAGGGCAAGGGCGATCTCCAAAGTGACGAAATCATCCCGATGACCAAGCGGAAGACCAAGCGCATTCTTCGCCGTAGTCCAGCCTTTGCCCACCATAACGAGCAGCACATCGCTGGCAGCAATCGCGTTTTGAAGTTCCTTTGAGAAATCGTTTGTAGCGCCAAGGGTGTCGACATCCATGAACAACTGGCTCGAATCGTAGACCGTCGCGAGCTTGTCATAAAGCCGGCCGACGAACCCAGGCTCGTCGCCACGCCGGTAATTGATGAAAATCTTGCCTTTTTTGCCGCCAGCCATGTGCCCTCACGCTCGCTCTTCAACACTGGCGCAGCCTTACATCCAAATGTTAGATTAGGGAAGCTTCGGATCGGCCTGAGCCGGTTCGCCAGCACCCAACCCGCCACGCCGACGCCAACGATGACTTTAACGGCCGGCTTCCCTTCCCGCCCCGTAATTCCCATCTTCCCGCATGAGCGCCGCAACTCACGTTGCACCTTGGTGGCAGGCGCAGATAAAGTTGTGCAGAGCGGGCACAAAGCGCGTGATTTGCGCCACAGCGTGTGTTGTAATTCTCGTGTATGGACCAGCGGTATCGCTGCCGTTCTAAAAAAGTAACCAGCCTGAGTACCCTGTTTCCGTTCATGACAACAAAAAAGCTGCTCCTTCTCCCCGGCGACGGCATCGGCCCTGAGGTCATGGCCGAAGTTAAGCGTGTGATCGCTTGGCTTGAGCAAACGGGCCGCGCCAAGTTCGAGGTTGAGGAAGACCTCGTTGGCGGCTGCGCCTACGACGCGCATGGCGAGGCGATCTCGGATGCGGCCATGGCCAAGGCCAAGGCTGCGGACGCGGTTATTTTTGGCGCCGTCGGCGGCCCGAAATGGGACAAGGTGCCTTACGCCCAGCGCCCCGAGGCCGGCCTCCTGCGCCTGCGCAAGGATTTGGGGCTGTTCGCCAATCTCAGGCCCGCTATCTGCTACCCGGCGCTGACCGAAGCTTCCAGCCTCAAACGCGAGGTGGTGGAAGGCCTCGACCTCATGATCGTCCGGGAGCTGACGGGCGGCGTTTATTTCGGCGAGCCGAAAGAGATCGTGACGCTTGAAAACGGCGAGAAGCGCGCTGTCGACACCCAGGTTTACACCGAGCACGAGATCGAGCGGATCGCGCGTGTCGCTTTCGATCTGGCGCGGGCGCGCGGCAAGCGCGTAGCCTCGGCCGACAAGCGCAACGTCATGAAGACCGGCGTTCTGTGGAATGCCGTGGTGAGCCGCGTTCACGCCGCGGACTATCAAGATGTCGAGCTGACGCATATCCTTGCCGATAATTGCGCGATGCAGCTCGTCCGCTGGCCGAAGCAATTCGACGTGATCGTAACCGATAATCTCTTCGGCGACATCCTGTCCGATCAAGCGGCGATGGCGACGGGCTCGCTCGGTATGCTGCCCTCGGCCTCGCTCGGCGCGAAGGACGCGAGCGGACGCCGGGCCGCCCTGTACGAGCCCGTCCATGGCAGCGCCCCCGATATTGCGGGCCGGGGCATTGCCAATCCGATCGCCACCATCGCCAGCTTTGGGATGGCGCTTCGCTATTCCTTCGGGATGGCGGCGGAAGCGGATCTCCTCGATGCCGCTATCGCTGCCGCTCTGGGCAAGGGACTGCGGACGGCAGATATTATGCAGACCGGCATGACGCAGGTTTCGACCGCCGGAATGGGCAACGCAATTTTGGCTGAGCTTGAACGTCTGACACAACTTTAGACACTAAAGAAGCGCGCGAGTACTTAAGGGAGATTACGGGGTGATGGCGGATCACTTCAGCGTCATAGGTTTCAAGGCGAGTTCGGCCGAAGCGCTATCCGCGCTTGTGAGCAACCTTTTGGAGAAGGGCGGCGAGAAGCAGCCTTGCGCCGCCGGGTACTATCACCGGCTCCGCTCTCCGGTCGGGTCCGAGCTTTGGGTCCATATGCAAAAGGCCACCAAGCCTGAGGACGCAGATCCCTATATCGCGGTCGGCATCACGCCCTTCTTCGAGGGCGAAGGGCGCACGCCGATCCGCGTGCGCGCCATGCGGCAGCGCCCGGACGACAATCTGTTCGAGGGTGCTTTCTATGTGGAGCTTGGCCCCACGATTGCGCTGATCGACGTGGTGGATTTCGCCCGCTTCGCCGGCCAGCCCGTGCCCTTCATGGCGATCGCGCAGATCGTCGCCTTCCCGCACGATCTTGGCGTGTTCGAAAACGAGGCGGCGTTCCAGGCCACTCAAGCCGATAAGAGCGTCAAATTCACCCCGCGATCCTTTTTGGCAAGCGGGCTGTTCGTTGGCGGCAGCGGGTCCGGCGATATCGTCTTTCTCGATCCGGAGGCCGAGGATTTCCGCGCGCCGGCACGGGCGTTCCTGACAGGCGAAGTGCAAAAGACCGAACGCCGCAAGAACCCCGAGACCGGGCAGGACTTCACCTGGGCGCTTATCGGCACCGCGGGCGGCACATTCGACCTCGTTGCGGACGATACGGTTTTACCTCAGCCGTTGCGGCCGGGAATGATCGTCGAGGGCGAATTCTGGCTCTGCGGACGCCTCGTGGAAACCTTCGGCGCCGCCTAACCTCGTAACATGTGCCCCCCTCGTCATCCCGTGCGCTGCGCGGCACGAAGTGGTGCGCTGCAGACACGGGATCTTTATGGACGCCAGCACTTTTTAAGATCCCGTGTCTGCGCAGCGTCATTGCATGCCGTGAGCCACGCACGGGATGACAACGGAGGCGCGGCTTTGGTACCGGCCTCGAACCTGGAATCGTCCACACGCCACAGAAAATTGTAGAAACTCGGGGCAAAATTTCTTATAGATATATGTATTAAAATTTTTTGTGTGGCATATTAGCCAAAACTTAGGCTATGCAGTTCAGATGAATATATCATTACGACTCCTCAGATACGTTACGGCCGCCGCCGACAGTGGCAATGTCACGGAAGCCGCTCGCCGTTTGCAAGTCTCGCAGCCCTCGGTCTCTGCGGCGATAGCTGAGCTTGAGCAGATGCTCGGGATCACGATATTCGTCCGGCATCATGCGAAAGGCGTCACGCTCACGCAGGCTGGCCAGCGGCTGATTAACGGAGCAAGGCTGCTCCTCAAACATGCCGAGGAATTTTCGAAAACCGCGGAAGCTTTGAGCGATATTGAGCGCGGCGAAATTACCATAGGCTGCTTCCCCACACTTGCTGCGCGGTTCATGCCTTCCTTGATGCTTGAATTCTCGGAGCAGCATCCGCTGATCGCCCTGCACCTGGAGGAAGGCGATCAGGAGCAGCTCATGCGCGATCTCGCCCAGGGCCGGATCGAGATGGCCATTACCTACAGCGATAATGTGCCTTCCGGTTTTGACACGAAGCCGCTTTTGCCGCTGTCACCCGTTGTTGCGCTTCCGGCAAACCATCGCCTCGCCCGCGCCAGCGATGTCAGCCTGACAGAGCTCGAAAGCGAGCCGCTCATTCTTCACGACAAGGGCACCTATGTTTTGTCGCTTTTCGATGCTCTTGGACTTCGGCCTAACACCGCGCTCCGGCTGAAGTCGTTCGAACTGATCCGGGGGCTTGTGGCGCGCGGGCACGGCTATGCGGTCGACGTGATCGTACCGCTGACAACGACGACTTACGATGGCGGTCACGTTACCGTTAAGCCATTGCGCGATAAGCTTCCTGCGGCGCAAGTCGTGAGCGTGACACCTGGATCGCAGCTTGTGCGCCCAGCTGTGAGGATATTTGCCGATTTCGTCGAGTCTGCGCTTCAACACGACGATAGGCTCGCCGCATCGGCCGCCTAAGCCGGCGTGGCGTTGGCATCGCCAGGCTTGATGCACGGCTGGCCGGTTTGTTTCTGGCGCTCGATGTCATCGCGGAAAGCGCCTCAGCGCTTATACGCGATCTTACCCAAAACTCTGCCTTTTTTGCTGCAAGATCGTGGATAAGGCCCGGAACAGGCCTTTCAGCGATAACGATGTTGAAATCCAGCAGCCGGGTGTGGGTCTTAGACGGTTTGACATTTGTGCAATGTTACACCATTACATTGGCGGGCATCTATCAGGGTTCGCCGGTGGCATGGATTACAAAGGTTTTGGGCGCTTCAGTTTCCTGGGGGGCGGGCGCTTTAGTTTTATTGCTTGCTTTGGGCGTATCCTCGCAGGCCGCGCCGCGCATCGCCGTCACCATCAAACCCATTCATTCGCTCGCCGCGGCAATTCTCGACGGGGTCGCGCAACCGAAGCTTCTGCTCGATGGAGCGGCGTCGCCTCATTCCTACGCGCTGAAGCCGTCCGATGCTCAAGCCATCAGTGAGGCGGATGCGGTCATACGCGTCTCGAAGAACCTTGAAGTTTTCCTAGACAATGCCATCGAGACGCTGCCGGCCCGCGCCCGCGTCATCGACTTGGACCGGACTCCGGGGCTCACGCTTCTGCCGGTCCGCGACGCGAGCCTGTTTGGGCTTCGAGATGTGTCTAGCCATGACGGCCATCACCACGGCGACGGCGGCATAGATGTGCATTTCTGGCTGGATCCTATGAACGCTGTTGTCATGACGCGCGAACTCGCCCGCCAGTTTTCCGGAATGGACCCGGAACACGCGGCGCAATACCAGGCCAATGCCCAAAAGCTCGAAGCAAGGCTTATGTCGCTCGACGCGGAGCTGCGCGCCACGCTCACAGGCCTATCCGGCGCGCCGTTCATTGTCTTTCACGACGTGACCCAATATTTCGAGGCGCGCTATGGCCTCAACGGCCTTGGTGCGATCACGCTCAGCCCGGAACGTGCGCCGGGCGCAAAACGGCTCGCCGCCATCCGGGCCAAAATCGAGGAGACAAAAACGATTTGCGTGTTCTCCGAGCCCGAGTTCCCGCCCAAGCTCGTACAAACCCTCACGATGGGCACGAAGGCGAAACAAGGCGTTTTGGACGAGGTTGGCGCGGCCATCCCTGCTGGCCCCGATCACTACTTCGCATTGATGCGCGCTGACGCCGGAAGCCTCGCGGCCTGCCTTAAATCATCCTAAATCCGGCAGTTGAGCCGGCGTCAGCCGCAAAACCCGTGCCCGAACAGCATGCTTGGCGATTTTTGCCGCGCACCCGCAGGGTGAGCCATTCCGCAGCGTCATTCCCGCGAAGGCGGGAATCCATTTCTGGCGTTGGAACAAGCTCTTATATGGGCTCCCGCCTGCGCGGGGACGACGCTGCGGCTGGCGCCAACTGCCGGATTTAGGATGATTGCACTCGACGGAACCGGACAGCAAGAGAGCGCTGGCTCATGCGATTATTGCTGTTGCGGCGCTTGCCCCAATGTTAGCGGCGCGGCTTCTGCGGCCGTTTGGTCCAGGCGGCCGGCATCCAATATTTCTCGGGCGCAGCCTGTATCTGAAGAAGCCACGACCTCACAGAGAGGTGCTTCGATCTCCCAGCTGATTCCACCTTTGTCCAGCCGATGTTTAACCTCACCCGATAGCGCGTCAGGAACGACGCGAGTGAGAACGGTATACCCAAAACCGGCTTCGGTCACCGTTAAGGGTTCCGGGCTTTGGCTCTCTTCCCGCCAAAGAAGCCGGAAAACCTCGATCCCCTCCTTCGTTTCCACCCCCCACGTGACCTGGATTCTGCCATCGGGCCGTTTGAGCGCGCCGTGTTTTGCCGCATTGGTTGCAAGTTCGTGAAAAGCGAGCCCAAGTGCCTGCGTCGCCGCCGGCTTAAGCATCAAGCGCGGTCCCGAGAAGCGGATTTGCCGGCTGTCCAAAGCTGTGAAAGGCCGAAGCTGCGCCCTCAGATGCTCGTCAAGCGGAGCACCCATCCAATTGGTGCTTACGAGCAGATCGTGCGATCTCGAAAGGCCCTGAATCCGCTCGCCGAAATCCGCAATGAAATCGCGCGAACACCTGTGCCTGGCCGTTTGCCGCGCCATTGAAAAGATAACGGTCAAGAGGTTCTTCGTGCGATGTGAAAGCTCTTTCATAACAAACTGCATGTGGTCTTCCGAACGCCGCCGTTCATCGATGTCCGTATTCATGCCGACCCATTCGCGACGATCGCCGTTTCCGCTTGCGAGCGGAATAGCTTTCGCCGCTGTCCATCGCCATCCTGACGGTGCATGGCGGAGCCGGTACTCCACCGAATACATTCGCTGTGTCTGGAGCGCCTCGCGCCAAGCCGCCAATGTTCGAGAGCGGTCATCCGGATGAATAGCATCAAGCCATCCGCTTCCTTTTAATTCCTTAGGACTTTGTCCGGTGAATAAGCGCCAGCTAGGAGAGTCTTCGAATGTTTCTGCCTTCGCGTCGTAGGTCCAGACGACTTGCGCCGAGGCTCTGACGAGCGCTTCAAAACGGGCCTTTGAATGTTCGAGCTCCTTCGTTCTTTCCGCGACCCGCAATTCAAGTTCGTCCCTTGCCTTTTCCAATTCGGCAAGCGTCAAGCGATGCGCTGAAACCTCAGCGGCCAAGCCTTCATTCACGATTCTGAGCTGGCTGGGACTGGGGATGGCGAGAGCCCTGGGGATGAGAGGGAAAATCATGATGGCCGTCGCGACCGATGCGATGGCGGTCGCGACCTTGAGATAGCCTTGCGTTTCATAGATTGGCCACCAGAGCGTCACCGCCTGCACCATATGGGTCATCCCGCAAAAGAAAATGAATGCCGCAAAAAGAATCGCCAACGATTTGAGCTCGAAATCCTTCCGCTTTCTGATAAAAAGCCAAATCCCGATAGGGATTGCAAAATAAGACGCAAATATTATCAAGTCAGACCCTGCATGTATGGTAACAAGCCATGGCTTCCAGAGCAGGCAATAGCCGTGCGCCATATAGGATGCTTGATCGATCATGTCATGAATCATGGTTCGAAACCTTTGGCTTGGCGCATTTCCGCCATGCGCGTGCCTATCGATATATCATATACTGCCGATGCGAGCGAGACTCGGGCCGCGGAGCAGCCGCCGCGGGGCATTGTGAGGCTTGCGTCCCGTTGGAACTCGCTTAACTATGCGGCTTCGGAGAAACGCATCATGAAACGCCAAGCAACAAAAGGCCCGACGCAACGGCAGCTTCGCGCAGGCGAGCTTCTGCGTCATACGCTTGCGGAGATTTTCCGCACCGAGGACATCGAGGATCAGGAGCTTCGGGGCGAGATCGTCACTGTTGCAGAGGTCCGCATGAGCCCGGACCTCCAGCACGCGACCGTATTCGCCAGCGCGCTTTCGGGCAAGAACAGCGACGATCTTGCCCGCGCGCTCAACCGCCATCACAAGTTTTTGCGCGGCGAGCTTGCGCGGCGCATCGAGCTGAAATATGTCCCCGATCTCGTGTTCCGGGGCGATCGGGTGGCCGAGGAAGCCGGGCGCATCGATGAGCTGTTGCGCTCGCCGGATGTGGCCCGCGATCTGAAGTAATACACTCTGCTGTCATGGCCGCACGTGATTCGGCCATCCATGGAACAGGAACTGACCTCAACGGCCTCGGGATGGCCGGGTCAAGCCCGGCCATGACGTTACGGGGAACAAACAATGGCACGCCGCAAAGGCAACGATATTCACGGCTGGCTTATTCTCGATAAGCCGCAAGGGCTAACTTCGAACCAGGCGCTCGGCCGCCTGAAGCGCCTGTTCAACCCGAAAAAGGTGGGCCACGCCGGCACGCTTGACCCGCTCGCCACGGGTGTGCTTCCCATCGCATTTGGCGAAGCGACGAAAACGGTTGCGCATGTGGTCGATTGCGAAAAGAGCTACGATTTCACAATCCGCTGGGGCATCGAGACCGATACCGACGATGCGGAAGGCCAGCCTGTCAAGACCAGCGATGCGCGCCCAAGCGGGGAAGCAATCGAGGCCGCGCTGCCAGGCTTCCTCGGCGACATCATGCAAACGCCGCCCTCCTATTCCGCCATCAAGGTCGATGGCGAGCGCGCCTACGATCTTGCCCGCGACGGCGAGGCGGTCGAGCTTGCGCCGCGGCTCGTGTCGATCTACGAGCTCGAAATCGTGGATATGCCGTCACCCGATCTCACCCGGCTCGTCTGCGATTGCGGCAAGGGCACCTATGTGCGCTCCATCGCCCGCGATCTGGGCCGCGCGCTCGGCTGCTTCGGGCATATCGCCGCGCTGCGCCGCACCTCTGTCGGCCCATTCAGCGAAGAAAACGCGATTTCCCTGGAAACGCTCGAAACTTTGAGCAATAGTGACGGCGGCCAAGATGCTCTTTTGAGCACGATCATTCCTGTCGAGACGGCGCTGGACGGCATCCCGGCGCTCGCCATTAGCGGGGACGATGCGGCTAGGCTGAAGCGGGGGCAACCCATCCTCCTAAGGGGCGGGAATGCGCCAATCCTGAAAGGCCCGATCTATGCGACCTCTCGCGGGGTCCTCGTCGCCATTGGCGAGGTCGAACGCGGCGAGATGCATCCGGTCCGGGTTTTCAATATCCCCGCCTGAAGCCGGAACAGCGACCAACTCAACGGAGATAACCGATGTCGATCACTGCCGAGCGCAAGGCCACGCTCATCAAAGAATATGCCATAAAGCCCGATGACACCGGTTCCCCTGAAGTTCAGGTCGCCGTTCTCACGGAACGAATCAGCAACCTGACGGAACACTTCAAGACCCATAAGAAAGACAACCACTCGCGCCGCGGGCTGCTTAAGCTTGTGAGCGGACGGCGCCGCCTGCTCGATTACGTGAAGAGCAAGGACGAGGGCCGCTATCGCGATTTGATCG
>JBKQOR010000048.1:0-14010 GCA_052145435.1 Rhodomicrobium sp.
ACCGTCGTCTGAATGGCTCTGCCTCCCGCCATGCACGATCCAGCTTGCAATAATCCCCCCTGCCGGTGGCAAGGGGGCGGATGTTGCACGCGCACTGCCCTTGAAAATGAACATCAGAGCAATCCAGGGCCAAGTCTCCGATGTCGCTCTGGATCGCCACGCCGGCAAATGCCGCCTCGCGATGACGGTGCGCACGGCGCCGTACCGGGGCATTGCGCACTGCATTCCGGGCGGAAAACCGGCTCCCAATCAGAGACCGCCTGAGCGCAAGTCCCGGGAAGATTTGCTAGCCTCGCGGTCTGCAGCCGGCATTGCTTTGGCGGGACGATAGTTTACGGCGACGGAGGCCACCGCGAGCATAAGAATGGCGGCGGCCTCATAGATGAGGTTCAGAGGATCCTGATCTTTATGCAGGATGATCGCTCGCGCCAAAGCTGTAATGGCAATGAAAATCGGCAGGGTAATCGGAACTTGCTTGCTGTCGTAGTATGCACCGACCATCGCGAGCACCTCGACATAAAGGAACATGAGCAGCAGGTCCTGTAAGCCGATATCGAGCCTGACGCCGATGAGATAGAGTTCCCTGCCGACCCCGATCACCGTAAGTAGAGCGATCATCAAGAGAAATATATTCTCCATTAGGTGGATTATCTTCAGGAATCCAAATTCGATCTTCATCTCGTCGCCTCCGCACTCTTTCATTGCAGCTCGTCTCCCCCATGTGAGGCCTCGCCCGGACCGTTGTACGCATAGCAGATGCTGGAAAGCGGCGGAACGTGCATAATCCGCCAGCGCCACACTCCGGCTTCGATCGAGGCGGCCTGGTCACACCCCCCGCACGCTCTCCTTTGCCGGCCGCACATCGCAAAGACCTGCTTTGCATAAGTGGCGCAAGCTTAAGCCAAGGCTTTACCTAGAGCGCCTTCAATCGAACTTGAGCCGCAGGCCGTCATTCCCGCGAAGGCGGGAATCCATATTTGCATAGGCGGAACAAGATTTTATATGGATACCCGCATGCGCGGGTATGACAACTGATGCCTCGGCTTTGAATGAATGTGCTCTAGATTATCCGGCACGGCTAAGCTCATGCTAGTTCAATCGAGCTGCTGACGCAAAGTGCCCTGGTATTTCTGTATTTTTCGATACAGAGCATACACGTTTTTAATAGTGCCCTTTATCTGCCGCTCAGCATCCGGCGCGATATGGCTGCTTATGTTGACATCAATCAACCTCTGTTAAACATGCCGGCGTTCAATGAGAGCCCAAGCCATGCAGCGGCCTATCGTGCAATTAGGAGTGGGCTAAATGTATCTCCGTATCCTCTCATTTTGTACCTTCCTGCTTTTCGCGGCGCAGGCGGGAAGCGCCAGCGCGCAACAAATCACGGGGACACCGGGCTCGCCCGGCGCCACGACCACCATCGACGGCCGGTACCTGCCGCCTCCGCCGCAGCCTTTCAGGGGAGAGACCGAGCTGAATGCGGCGCAGTCCAAGCCCGCCTGGCCCATGCGCGTGGTACCGCCAAAGGGGGCTCCGAACATTCTCTTGATCATGACCGACGATGTGGGCTTTGCGGCACCGTCCACCTTCGGCGGCGTCATCCCGACGCCGGCGCTGGACCGGATCGCGAACGCGGGCCTGCGCTACACGAATTTCCATTCGACCTCGCTCTGCTCGCCGACGCGGGCCGCGCTCATCACTGGCCGCAACCACCACTCGGTGGGCTTCGGCGTGGTCTCCGAGGCGGCAACGGGCTTCCCCGGCTATGACAGCTATATTGGCAAGGACAACGCCACCATCGGCCGCATCCTGTTGGAAAATGGCTACCGCACGTCCTGGTTCGGCAAGGACCACAACACGCCGACCTGGGATGCGAGCCAAGCCGGGCCCTTCGGCCAGTGGCCAACCGGCATGGGCTTCGAGCACTTTTACGGCTTTGTCGGCGGTGACACCAGCCAATGGCAGCCGAACCTGTTCAACGATACTAAGGCGATCTACCCCTATGTTGGGAACCACAGCTGGAACTTGACCACAGCCATGGCGGACGATGCCATCCACTGGATGAACCAGTTGAACGATATCAATCCTTCGTTGCCGTTCTTCGTCTATTACGTGCCGGGCGGCACGCACGCGCCGCACCATGCGACGCCGGAATGGATCGAGAAGGTCAGCGCCATGCACCTCTTCGACAAGGGGTGGAACGCGCTGCGCGAGCAAATCTTCGCGAACCAGAAGAAGCTCGGGGTCATACCGGCGGACGCGAAACTAACGCCCTGGCCCGATAAGCTGCTGAAGAAATGGGATACTCTTACGGACGAAGAGAAAAAGCTCTACATCCGGCAAGCGGACGTCTATGCGGCGTTCCTAGCCTACACAGACCATGAGATTGGCCGCGTGATCCAGGCGGTCGAAGACATGGGCAAGCTCGACAACACGCTGATCATCTACATCAGCGGCGACAACGGCGCCTCGGCCGAGGGCTCGCCCAATGGCACTCCCAGCGAAGTGCTGCAGTTCAACGGCATCGAACTGCCGGTGGCCGAGCAGATGAAGTGGTATAACGCCTGGGGCTCGGACGAGACTTACAACCACATGGCCGTGCCGTGGGCCTGGGCCTTCGACACGCCTTACAAATGGACGAAGCAGGTTCCCTCTTTCTTCGGCGGCACGCGCCAGGGCATGGCAATCTCCTGGCCGGGCCATATCACGGACAAAGGCGGCGTCCGCTGGCAGTTCCATCATGTGATCGATGTCGTGCCGACGCTTCTCGAAGTGACCGGTATTCCGGCACCCGTCATGGTCGACGGCGTCGCACAGAGGCCGATCGAAGGCGTCAGCATGGCCTACAGCTTCGACAAGGCCAACGCCGATGTGCCCTCCCCGCATCACATCCAATATTTCGAGATGATGGGCGTGCAGGGTCTCTACAACGACGGCTGGATGCTGAGCGCAGTTCCTCGGCGCGCGCCGTGGGAGCTGCTCGGCAAGGCTATTCAGGACCCTGCGAGCGCGTTCAAGTTCGAGCTGTACGACGTCGGGCACGACTGGACGCAATATACCGACGTGGCGGCAGCCAATCCGGCGAAGGTTCGGGAAATGAGCGACCTCATGTTTGCCGAGTTTGCCAAATATCAGGTGCTCCCGCTCGATGCTTCGGCGGCGACGCGGATGGCAACGCCGCGCCCTTCCATGTCGGCAGGCCGGACAGAGTTCACCTATTCGGGCGAGCCGGTCACCGGAATCCCGCGCGGCACGGCGCCATCCTTGCTTAACACCTCCTACACTATCACGGCGGACATCGAGATCCCGGCCGGCAGCGAGGAGGCGCGTCTTGGACTTGCAGCGCCGCGAGGGAAGCCGGAAGGCATGATCGTGACCGATGGTGGACGCTTCGGCGGCTACGGACTGTACCTGCTCAAGGGCAAGCCGGTTTTCGTCTGGAACCTGCTCGATTTGAAGCGCGTGCGCTGGGAGGGGGCGCAGGAGCTTTCGCCTGGCAAGCACACGCTCGAGTTCGACTTCAAATATGATGGGCTCGGCTTCGCAACGCTGGCGTTCAACAACATCAGCGGCCTCGGCCGCCCGGGCACCGGCACCTTCAAGGTGGATGGAAACGTGGTCGCGACGCAAACGATGGATCGCACCGTACCGCTGACGCTGCCTTGGGATGAAACCTTCGACATCGGCTCGGATACCGGCACGCCGGTCGACGGCCGTGACTATCAAGTGCCGTTCAAGTTCAACGGCAAGATCGCCAAGCTCACGATCAAGGTGGAACCTCCGGTGCTGACCGAAGCGGACAAGCAGAAGCTCGCGGAAGCGGAGCGGGCGGCTCAGGACGCAAAATAGGCGAGGATGGGTCAGGCCGTGCCGGCAACGGCACGGCCACTTGCGTTTGGGCTCGTGATCCGTTCCTCTGTTGTCATCCCGGAACGGCGCCGTTTGCGCCGTATCCGGGATCGTTACGGGCGCTTCGAATGTTGCAAGTTCCCGGATAACGCCTACGGCGTTTCCGGGATGACGGCCGCGAACTATTCAATTGGATTCGCTATCAGCTCTGAGCGGCGATCCTTGCGATAATGCCGGCGAGCGCCCCCGCAAGCAGAATGCCCGCGGCAAGGGCCTGCAGGCCGAAGCCCCGCCCGCGCTTTTCCGCCGCCGCCGCGTAGCCCCTGAAATAGAGGATGCGGCCAAAAATCCAAACAAGGCCAAGGAGCGCCGCGGCTCTATCGTTGACGTAGATCGCAAAAAGCCAGAGCGCGGGAAGAAAGACCGGCAGCCACTCCAAGGTGTTCATCTGAATGCGGAACATGCGCTCGAAATCGGGCTGCCCGGACGTTGCCGGAGCTTTCACGCCGTACTTCACCCTGGCCTTGGCTACCGCGATGCCGGTGTAGAGGTAGAAAGCCACGGCCAGAATCGTGACAAGAGCGGCGTAGTTCGGCATCGGTAGCCTCCGGATGAAACCTAAAAACTCTTACACTTAACCGGACGCGACGTCATCGCGAGGCGGCCTTGGCCGGCTTGGCGATCCAAAGCAGCATCCGAATGGTTCGCGGACGTCATCCCGGAACTTGATTACCCCAATGTTTAACGCGCCCGCTAGCGCCCGGCGGAAAGCCGGTTGCGCACGCGCTCGGCGGCGCTGCCGACAATGGCATCGACGGCGGAAGCGGCATCGGCCTCCAGGATCGCCTTGTGCAGGCTTTTGGCCCCTGGCAGCCGCTGAGCCTTCACGACCTCTTCGAGCTGCCCCCGGTCGAGCTTGCCAAGGAAGGCGCGGGCCTCGTCCTCGCGCCCGCTGATCAAGGCTGCTTCGATATGGCATTCCAGAGGGTCGAAGGTGACGTTGTGCAAAAGGGTGCGCGTAGGCATTTTTCCGCTGTCCTTCGGCGCCGCGGGGGCGGCCGGCTTTCGCGGTGGCTTCAAGAGGGCTCCGGTCTTTGCAAGCGAAGCCTCAACCTTGCCGGCGAAGGAGGGATTGGCGAGCGCCTCCTCCGCGATGGCTTCGAACAGCGCTGCCAAGCTCTTCAAAATCTTCGCTTCCCGGCTTTCGCTCATGCGGCCGCCTCCTTTTGGTAGCGCAGTATGATTGAGTCGACCGCTTCCTTGCAAAGGGCGCGAACGACTTCCGCGCCCGATCCGTATTTTTCCTCGATCGACAGCATCTCGCCGCGATATTCGAACGCTTCGGCGATGCCGTCGTCCTGCGGGATGGTGGTGCGCATGACGGGGTGGGTCGCGGCCACATTGCCGAGGTTTAGGCGCTGGAACGTGCCATCGCGCCAGAAGTTCACGAGCGTGATGTAGCGCCGCTTCTCATAGGGGATCGCCAGCACGCCGTCGAGCCCGCCCACTTCCTCGATCACGGCCGAGATCCGGTCTACGGCGTAGCTCGACACGAAATCGGGGCGGAACGGCACAATCACCTTATGGGCGAGCCGTAGTGCGGCCTTGGTCGAGAAAGTGAGGCCGGGCGGGCAGTCGAGGATCACCACATCGAACGCGTCGCCAATGTCGCTCAGCATGCCGCTCAGCCGCTGGACCAGCCCCTGCTCGGCGGTTTCGAGATCTTGGCCGGCCCGTGCCCGGTTGTGCAGGAACGCGTTCTCGACGTCCTCCAGATCGAGCGAGCCCGAGAGAACCGAAAGCATGCCGGCGGGCGCATCGATATCCCCAACATTGTGCAAAATGAAGTCGTCGGGCCTGAGCTTCGGCCTATCGTACTTCTCGTCGAAATATTCCGCGATGGTCTTGCGGTTGCGCCGCGCCCAGTCCCACTTCTCCCCGCCGGTCAGGATCATGGAGGAATTGCACTGCGTGTCGAGGTCCACCACAAGCACGCGCTGCTCGCCCATGGCGGCGAAGCCATGCGCAAGCATGGTCGTTACCGTCGATTTGCCGACGCCGCCCTTGCGGTTCGCGACTGCCAGAAGAATGCCCATCCCGCCTTACCTCCAGGAACACTCTATGCGGGACGATGCGATTCCCGCGCTAAATGTGCCATTTAAGACTGCATACGGGGGCTATCAATGCTCAAGCCCTCGGGTGAGCCTTAGAGTAAGCCTGAAACAAGCGGTCGCGGTCAACCGCGGTATAGCCTTGCGTTGTTGATAGGCTGGCATGGCCGAGCAGCTCTTGAATGACGCGCAAATCCGCGCCGCGGCTCAAAAGATGCGTCGCAAAGGAATGCCGTAGCGCGTGCGGCGTTGCCGTTTGCGGCAACCCCAGATTGAAGCGAAGCCTCGCAATCAAGAGCTGCACGATGCGCGGATTGAGCCGGCCGCCTTTGACGCCGACGAAAAGCGGGCTGGAGGGATCGAGCCGGTGCGGACATTTTTCCAAATAGGCTAAGACCGCCGATTGTGCGACGGGCAAGACCGGCGCCAGCCGCTCCCTGCCGCCCTTGCCGTTTATGCGCAGCACATCGCGCGGCGGGAGCGGCGCGTCCTTGCGGTTGAGTCCCAGCGCCTCGGAGATGCGCAAACCCGAGCCGTAAAGCAGGAGCAGCACGGCCTGGTTGCGCGGTCCCGTCCAGGGATGATCGGAGAGCTCGCCATCGAGCGCGGCCTCAACGACGACATCTCTCGCCTTGATCTCGGTCAGGGGTTTCGGCAAGCGCGGCGGAAGTTTGGGCAGGGCTACGGCCAGCACGGCACGGTTGTGCAAGGCGCCGGTGCGCTCAAGATGGCGGAAAAGCGAGCGAAGCGCCGACAGCGTGCGCGCGAGCGAGCGGCTGCCGGTGCCGCCGTCGCGCCTTGCCGCCATGAAGGCGCGAAAATCGCCTGTGCCCAATGCGTTGAGGCGTCCGAGCGAGACCGGCTCCCGCCAGCTGGCGCCCAAGAAGCCCACGAATTGGCGCACATCGCGCTCATAGGCCTCGAGCGTGTTGTCCGCATAACGGCGCTCCGAGCCGAGATAGCTGAGCCAGCCCGCGACCGCGTGCGCCACGTCTTGGGAGACGTCCCTCCCCTCACCCTGTCCCTCTCCCCATGGGAGAGGGGACGCCCGAACTACGGCCGCAACGGTGCTCCCTCTCCCATGGGGAGAGGGCTGGGGTGAGGGGCGTAACCCCTCTTCATCCGGCGCTTCGTTCAACATGGCTCATCACAAAATGCTCTGCCCCGTCTTTTTCCAATCGGCCACGAATTGTGCCAGGCCTTTATCGGTAAGCGGGTGGTTGACGATTTGCTTCAAGACGGCGGGCGGCACGGTTGCCACATCGGCGCCCGCAAGGGCGGCCTCGGTGACGTGGCGCGGATGCCGGATCGAAGCGGCAAGGATCTCGGTGCCGAGATCTGGATAGTTATCGTAGATCGCGCGGATATCGCGGATGAGGCTCATGCCGTCCTCGCCAACATCGTCGAGGCGCCCGACGAAGGGCGAGACGAAGGCAGCGCCGGCTTTCGCGGCGAGCAGCGCTTGGTTCGCCGAGAAGCACAGCG
Source organism: Rhodomicrobium sp. (assembly GCA_052145435.1). GTDB lineage: Bacteria > Pseudomonadota > Alphaproteobacteria > Rhizobiales > Rhodomicrobiaceae > Rhodomicrobium. Next base: position 7,446 of record JBKQOR010000048.1, read on the forward strand.
TGACGTTCACCATGATGCCGTCCTGTGCAAGTGTGCGGCAGGCTTTTAGACCGTCCCAGGTCAGCGGCACTTTTACAGCCACGTTCTCCGCGATCGCTGCCAGCTTGCGGGCCTCGGCGAGCATCGTCTCCGTATCGGTCGCAGCGACCTCGGCGCTGACCGGCCCTTCGACGATGGCGCAGATCTCCCGTACCGTCTCGATGAAGTTCCGCCCAGCCTTGGCGATCAGCGACGGGTTCGTGGTCGCGCCGTCGAGCAAACCGGTCGCGGCGAGCTCGCGGATCTCGTCTATTTCAGCCGTATCGGCGAAGAATTTCATAGGTGCCTTCCTCTCGTGAGGCGCACTTTGGGAAGTGCGCAAAATAGCTGCGTTCGGTTTAGGATGTGTTAACCGGCTTGCCAACAGTTAAGGCAGCCGGAACTACGGGCGGCCGGAGCGCGGAATATTCAGCTGCTTGCAGGCCAAATCGATCATCTTTGCGGCGCGCTCGCGGATCTCCGCCGCTCTCCAGTTCGTCTTTTGGGCAATTCCGGCCAAAGACTTATATTTTTGCGACTGCTCCTTGATGATGGGAAGCTTCAGATGAAAATCCAAATTCGTAATTTTTAAATTCTCCGAATAGTCCATCAGCGCAAGGTTGCCGATCGAATGGCACGCGGAGAAGCGTTCGTCCTCGTCGGGAAAGTCTTTAAGCCATTGCGAATCGGGTGCCGGCCTTTGCGGGAGCACATGCTCGACCGAGGCGAAGGCGGCATCGGCGGCAAAAGCCGGTTCATCCGGCATCGATTCGAGCCACCGCATGAGAGACAGGCGCGTTTCATCGTCGTGAAGGGGGGTCGCCAGGCTTTCCAGAATGCGCGCAATTTGCTGAGGACGGAAGGTCAAGGCGCCTGGCCGGACGGCGCTCGTCGAGAACGGATTGCGGCTTTGCGACAGGGCTTTGCCGAATATCCGGGCACGGTCGTTCGCCGAAAACTTCGCCAGCGTCATCATCATGCAAATGCGATGCAGGGCACCGAAGCGTTGCCTGAAAGCGTTCTCCGCTTTCGCCGCCGCGGCGCCTGTCTTGATTCCCCGCTTCTCGCCGTAATCGTGGTACCAGGCAAGTGCCACGGGCTTCCACTCGAACCATTTGAAAAAGCGCAGGCGCCAGATGTCCAAGTCCGCCGGCGTGCTTGGGGCGGTTTTTACTTTTTCCATCAGCCACGCCCAAGTGGAGGCGTGACGCAAGATGTCATCCAGCACTTCGTCGAGGCGGTTCGCGCCGTAATTCTTTTCGATGATGCCGGCGAGCTTTGCGAGATGATCGGGCCCCTGCGGCTCGCATCGTTTCACAAAGTCGTAGGCGCGCATGAAATCCTCGATGCCGTCGCCCGCGACATGCATGATGCCGTTCCAGCGCTGGGCGGCTTTCTCAAGGGCTTCACCGCTCTCTGCGAGCTCCAGCAGCTGGCCCTTGAAGATATCGACAGGCCTGAGCTGCACGCCGCGATTATTCGCAGTGATGAACACCTGGCGCGCTAACGTCTGGCATTCGGTCGTGGCCACGACAAGAAGCGTGCGGCTAAGCAGAAAATCGCCGAACCGCGCCAGACGGTCCTGATCCCACATTTTTAGATAGCCATAGAAAACCGTGCGTGAACGCCTGATGCGCTGGCCTCTTGCGCTCACGGGGCGCCTGAAGCTTCGAATGGCTTGATTGGCGGCCTGGATTTCATCGAAGAGCGTGCGATCGGTACCGGGAAAAACGAGCCGGGTAACGGCACCATGACTGATGAGAGCTTCAATCTGGCCGCGCAAAGCTTCCGAGCTCGTCAGGTCGCGAATGATACAAAGAAGGATGGTAAGCGTGGTAGCACGCTGCAGCCCATCGAAAATCTCAAAGGACTCATCGCCGTCGCGCCGCAGCACCACCGAACCCAGGTGATAGCCGGGTGCATCGTCCTGTCCGGTTTGCTGGACTGGAGGCTCGTCTGTGCCTTCGTCATCCTCAACGGCTCCCGCGGCGACGGAGATTCTCGCGCCTCCCTCCTGCTCGGGCTCGGCTGAATATGCAGTTGCGGCGCGCTCGACATCGGCAAGCAGGTCCTCGCTCTGCTGGGAATCCCAGATATAGTCGCGCTGGACGCTCGCGGCTGTGAACGTCCCCAACCGGAAAAACTCTTCGACCGATAACACGCGCGCTGTCAGTAGCATGGTTTTTCTCAAAATCGCGAAACGCACCCAAAACTTCTAATCAATACGCCCGGAGCGCTTGCGGCAATTGCCAAGAGAGCGCCGGCGGGTTGAACCGCCAATTTTCTACCCTTCTTCGCGTCAAATCCAATATACAGTCTCAGAGGTCTACATAAGGAGAGCTGATGCTAGATCCTGAAAAAAGAACCGGGGGAAGGCTTCTCGCCGATCAGCTTCGCCTGCACGGGGCCGGGCTCATTTTCGGGGTGCCGGGCGAGAGCTATCTTCCGGTGCTCGACGCCCTTTACGACTACCGCGGCACGATTCCGTTTATTGCCTGCCGCCACGAGGGCGGCGCCGCGATGATGGCGGAGGCCTACGGAAAACTTACCGGCCACCCCGGCATCTGCATGGTAACCCGGGGGCCCGGCGCCACGAATGCGAGTTCCGGCGTGCATGTGGCGCGGCAGGATTCCACGCCGATGATCCTATTCATCGGCCAGGTGGGGCGCGGCTTTAGAGATCGCGAGGCGTTTCAGGAGATCGATTTCCGGCAGATGTTCGGCCCGCTTGCGAAATGGGTTGCGCAAATCGATGAGGCAGCGCGCATCCCAGAATATATAAGCCGCGCCTTTTACCTGGCAGTTTCCGGAAGGCCGGGTCCGGTGGTCTTGGCGTTGCCGGAGGATATGCTTCGGGAGGAGGTCCATGTTGCGGACCCAGAGCCTTACCGGCGCATTGAAGCGCATCCCGCACCGGAGGAAATGAGGGCATTCAGGGCGCTTTTAGCTGCCTCGAAACGCCCGCTCGCGATTCTCGGCGGCGGCGGATGGAGCGAGGAAGCCGTGGCGCAGGTTCAGGCTTTCGCCGCGGCAAGCGGCCTGCCCGTCGCGGCATCGTTCCGCCGCCAGGATCTTTTCGCCAACGGCCATCCTTGCTATGCCGGCGATATCGGCATCGGCATCAATCCGGCCCTCGCGAAGCGTGTGAAGGATGCCGATCTGCTCGCAGTCCTCGGCGCGCGGCTTGGCGAAATGTCAACGGCCGGATACGCGCTCCTCGATATCCCAAGGCCGAAGCAGAAGCTCGTTCACGTTCACGCCGATACGAGCGAGCTTGGACATATCTATCAACCGGATTTGGCGGTCGCCGCGAGCCCGCGTGCCTTCGCGGCGGCGCTTGCCAAGGTTCCGCCGGCCGATGGCTCCGGTTGGAGCGCATGGGCGAAGGACGCCCGGGAGGCCTACGAGGCGTGGCAGGAGCCTCTCGCCAATCCGGGTTCGTTGCAATTGGCGGAGATAGTGCTCTGGCTGCGGAAGGCCTTGCCGGACGATGCGATTATCGCGAATGGCGCGGGCAACTACGCGGCCTGGATCCATCGCTATTTCCGCTACCGCCGCCTGCATACGCAGCTTGCACCCACCTCCGGATCGATGGGCTATGGCGTGCCGGCAGGGATCGCGGCGAAACTGCTTCATCCCGGCCGCACTGTGGTTGCGTTTGCCGGCGATGGCTGCTTTCTCATGACCGGCCAGGAATTTGCGACCGCTGTGCAATACCGCGCGCCGGTTGTTTTCATTGTGGTCAACAACCGCATGTATGGCACCATCCGCATGCACCAGGAGAGGCATTTTCCGGGCCGGGTGCATGGTACGGACCTCGTGAACCCCGATTTCGCGGCCTACGCCCGTGCCTTCGGCGGCTTCGGCGCGATCGTCGAAAAGACGGAGGAGTTTGCCGGCGCATTCGAGGCCGCGCAGGCCTCGGGCCTGCCGTCGATCCTTGAGCTTCGCCTCGATCCGCAGGCGATCACGCCGCGTCAAAGCCTAAGCGAGATCCGCGCTGAAGCTTTGAACCTTCATACCAAATCCGGTTGAGTGCTTCCGGCGGCGATTCCAGAACCGTCGTCGCGAGGCGGCAACGCCGCCGTGGCGATCCAGTGCAACTTGCTGATTACGCTTGCATTTGTAGCTTCTGGATTGCTTCGGGGCTTTGCCCCTCGCAATGACGGATGTGAACGCGCGGCCCGGGCCTCAAACAATCAGCCTATACGCAGGCAGCGTCAGGAACGCCTCAAGCTTTTCGCTCAGCACTAGCCGCTTGAAGAGCCCGATCGCCTCCTCGAAGCGGCCGCCCGTATAAGCATCGCCGAGCGCCGCTTTGAGCTTTGCCATCTCGTCGCCCAAGCACGCCTCGACAAGCTCTGCCGTGACGCGCCGGCCATCGTCGAGCGTGGCCCCATGGTGCAGCCATTGCCAATCCTGCGTGCGCGAGATTTCCGCGGTGGCCGCATCCTCCATGAGATTATAGAGCGGGACCGCGCCATTGCCACGCAGCCATGCTTCGATATATTGCACGCCCACCCGGATATTCACACGCAAACCCTCCTCGGTGCGCGTGCCTTCGTGAGGCTGCAGCAGCTCTTTCTGGCCAACCTTTACATCCTCCCGCAGCTTATCGAGCTGGTTTTTCTGCGGCATGTACTGGTTGAACACCTCAAGCGCGGTGGGCACGAGATCGGGATGCGCGACCCAAGTGCCGTCGTGCCCGTATTGGACCTCGCGCAGCTTATCCTCGCGCACCGCGGCAAGCGCCTTCCCGGTAACCTCGGGATCGCGCCGGTTCGGGATGAACGCCGCCATGCCGCCCATGGCGAAGGCGCTGTGCTTGTGGCAGGTCTGAATCAGAAGCTCGGCATAGGCTTTGAGGAACGCCTTGCTCATCACGACCTGGCTGCGGTCGGGTAGCACATATTCCGGCTTCGCCCTGAGCGTCTTGATATAGGAAAAAATGTAATCCCACCTGCCGCAATTCAGCCCGGCCATGTGCTCGCGCAGCTCGTAGAGAATTTCGTGCATCTCGAACACAGCCGGCAAGGTCTCGATCAGCGCGGTCGCCTTGATGGTTCCAGCCGGGATTTGCAGCCGCTCTTGCGCGAACAGGAAAACTTCGTTCCAGAGCCGCGCTTCGAGATGGCTTTCCATCTTCGGCAGATAGAAATAGGGGCCGGTGCCGCGAGCGAGCATGCGGCGCACGTTGTGGAAGAAGTAGAGGCCGAAATCCACGAACGCGCCGGCAACCTTTTCGCCGTCCACCGCGATGTGATCCTCGGTGAGGTGCCAGCCGCGCGGCCGCACGAGCAAGACAGCGGGGTTCGGCCCGATGGCGTACCGCTTGCCTGTGTCCTCCTCGGTGTAATCGATCTGGCCCTGCCAATAATCCATGAGGTTGATCTGGCCCTCGACGATATTCGCCCAGCTTGGCGACAGGGCGTCCTCGAAGTCGGCCATGAACACGCTGGCGCCGCAGTTCAGCGCGTTGATGATCATCTTACGCGTGGTGGGCCCGGTGATCTCGACGCGGCGGTCGAGGAGATCGTCTGGAATGGGCGCGACCTTCCAATCGCCTTCCCGGATGGCTCGCGTTCCGGGCAGGAAATCGGGTAGCGCGCCCGCATCCCAGGCGGCCTGGCGCTCGCTGCGCGCTTCCATGAGGCGGCGGCGCCGCGGCTCGAAGCCACGGGCCATACCGGCGACGAATTGCAGAGCATCGGCCGTGAGCACGCGCTCATAACCGGGCTGCAACGCGCCCGATATCTGCACGCCGGCGGGAAGATTGAGAGAAAGGGCTGGCTCTGACATCGTCGTCCTCACGTTCTCTGGGCTATTGTATACCAGTGCATGGAAACTCAGACAGCCGCCGCTGTCTATACGCTCTCAGTCTTAGCCCCCGTAAATTTCTCGTGGCCGCCGCCGATGACAGCTGGTGCCGGCGTCATACCGGGTCCGGTTGAATAGTTCGCGGCTGTCATCCCGGAACCGCCGCAGGCGGTATCCGGGATCTTGCAGCATATCAAGATCCCGGATACGGCGCAAAGGGCGCCGTTCCGGGATGACAACAGGGGGCCCGCGAAGCAATCGAGCGGATCTCGTATCAGGCCTTCTTTCCGCTTAAACGCGCGGCAGCTCTCTTATGGCCCATAAGCGGCAGCAAATCTTTCAGCTCAGGGCCGCGCTCAAGCCCTGTCAGCGCCAGGCGTAAGGGATGGTAAAGCGCGCGCCCTTTCGCGCCCGTCGCCTGCTTGACCGCCTCGGTCCATTTGGACCAGGTACTTTCATCCCAAGGTTCGGGCGGCAGGAGGCTTAGCGCCTTGTCTGTGAAAGCGGCGTCCTCGATTAGGGGCTTGATCTTGCCTTGAATGACAGCCCACCATTGGTCCACATCGGCGAAAACTGCCAAATTCGCGCGCACGGCAAGCCAGAATTGCTCGCCGCCGCCGCCGATGCCCCTTTCGCCGAGCCTTTCGGAAACGCGCTCGAACGGCGTGACATGCAGCAGCTTGGCGTTCAAGCCCTTCAGCTCCTCGGGATCGAAACGCGCGGGCGCGCG
>JBKQOR010000049.1:0-4418 GCA_052145435.1 Rhodomicrobium sp.
AAGGAGAAACCAAATCTGTGCGTCGATCGATCTCGCGGGCTTACAGATTTTCGGGTCGAGCCGCCAAGCCGCTAAATTGGCAGCGATTCCGCTGCTGAGCGGTAAGCAGCCTCTTTGAAATCATTCACGCACTTTCACCGTCCTTGACCCCAAAGAGACATGAAGGCTCATCTGGAAGAGACCAGACGCTACACGAGCTTTGGCGCGACGAACGCCGGGAAGAGCCGCTTTCAAATAAGATGGTTAAATAGACACGTGTACCTTTGCAAGCACTGCGCGCAAGCCCATCTTTAAGCCATGAGTATGAGCGTGTTCCGCTCACGTCGAGCCTGCCGGCTATCTGCGCCAACCAATGGATGTCCTAGGCTTACGATGAAACCCATGAATCGGGCTCGACATTTAGGGATCACCATCGTTGCAATCTTCGCAATTCTCGCCGGCATCGGCGAAACGATTGTGGGCTTAACCGGCAATTTTTTCGGCTCTCTCTCTACGCCTCTCACGCCATCGAGTTCAACGAGCGTATTCGGCTCATTCTACATTCTTGGGGGTCTATCCTTTCTGACCATGAGAAAATGGGGAGCAGCACTCGGCATGATCTTTGTAGCAGCTGAGATGCTTGGTCGAGTGCACCTCGTCGCAACCGGCATCATCCCAGCCAGCCGAGATGATGCGATCAAGATTATCATCGGCGGAGTAATCGCGCTCGCCGTAATCGTATATGTGTCGTCACAATGGGATAACTTGAACTAATGCAGAATTAGGAACCCCGGCCGATTGCGCGGCTAGCGCTGTCCACGTGTTCCAGGATTTGTGTGCGTGCTTAAGGCCGCTATTTCTTTTTCGGCCGGCAGAGCCGCGCGACTTCACAAGTGCAATGGCCCCTCTGAAAGCAAGATGCCGCAATAGGAGCGAGAGCAATGCACAGGGTGCGCTTGGCTTTGCTTTGTCGCCATGCATCTTGATACCCTGATGTTATCGAGCGCAAAGTCATCTTCCGCGGGATTGTATTACCGGGTCCATGATCGGGGGCACCACACAGACCGCGGCTTCACTTTCCTCACCCTGTCTTGGCATCGAGACAGGCCAGTGCGATCTCCACTTCGTGGAGCCTCGATCTTACCGCTGGAACCCCTAGGACGGTGAGAACCCGCGCATTGAACGAGATCGACTCGACGCTGACGTTCCGCCGCTCCTGCCGCGAGGGCATCTGCGGCTCCTGCGCCATGAATATCGACGGGACCAACGCGCTCGCCTGCACCGAGGCGATCGACACCATCAGGGGCGATGTAAAGATCTATCCGCTGCTGCACCTGGCGGTCATCAAGGACCTGGTGCCCGATCTCACTCATGCCTACGCCCAATACGCCTTGATCGGGCCCTGGCTCTAGACGGTGACGCCCACACCGGAGCGTGAACGTCTCCAGAGCCGGGAGGATCGGGCCAAGCTGGAGGGCTTGGAGAACTGCATCCTCTGCTTCTGCTGGAAGACCCATTCCGGCTCTATCGCTGCCATACGATCATGAATTGCGCCGTCACCTGCCCGAAGGGGCTCAACCCGGCCAAGGCGATCGCCGAGATCAAGAAGCTGATGGTCAAGCGCCAAATCTAGCAACTGCTGAAAGGAAAAACGACGTTAGCCGATGGCGAACTGGATGATGACGAAGCGAGCCTGTATAGCGCGACAATCTGGGTGAGAACGCGTCAATCAGCCGTCGCCTGTTTCGGTTTGCTTGTGTCGATCTCCATTGATGATCTCCGATTTCGGTCACAGCGTTTGTGACCCAAGCCGTCTAGGGTTCATGCGGCTTGGCTGACGTCGAGCACTTCGCCGCTTTCCGTAATGTCGGAGAGCAACGCATCAACGAAGGGGTGCTGGCGGTTGAATGCCAGGCCTCGCTGATATTTGCTACGAGTCCTGTTGACCCATCTGCATCGCAGCAGCCTTCATCTTCTATCTGCGTTAATGAGTCCTGACCCTGGCAAACCTCGCTATTGCCGCACCGCATCGCCATATAGAGTACATGACAAATTCAAGTGAAATTCAAATCGAGTGTCCGGGTGACTCTGCGAGCCTTGAGGAGAATGAATTTTCTCCGGTGCAATCCCCAATATTCCAGCTGGAGGTCGATGAAAACCCTCGAAACAGCGAGGGTTTAATCCTTCGCGGCTGGGATGGGGCAACCCCGCTTCGAGTGTTTATCAGCAGCCGCGTCATGGACAATTGGGCCGGCCCGAGGCGAACTGCAAAAAACGGAAAATGTCTGTTCCGGGAAGACTATAATGAACTCAGCAAGCGCAATCTAGCGGCAATCGAGCGGATCGTTGTGCGGAAATACCGGCGCGGTCTAGCCTTCAATCGTCAACATCCTTTCGTGGATGTTTTGCTTTCCGACGTCGTAGAAAGCGGCGAAGTGCTTGACGTTGGCGAAACGAGGGAACCGCCTCTACCGCAGTAGCCCACTTCACTCAACAAGACAGCGGAGGACTACCATGTCCTACAAATTCATCGTCGGTCAGAACGTCAACTTTACACCCGGTAAGATGCACAGTGCCGCGGCTGGGCCTTACGAAATTTGCCGCCTCATGCCAGAAGGAGGCGCCGATAGGGCGAACCCGCGTTATCGCATCAAGAGTGTGGCCGAGCGCCATGAACGCGTTGTGTCGGAGAGCGATTTGACACCCTACGATGCGCTCGACTGCTTATTTACCTGACAAAGGATGGATTTCCCCGCTGAAATTGAGCCTGCCAATGCGCAAACTTGGTCAACCTGTCGGAGCAGAACATGGCGCTTAATTTTCCAAATAGCAGCCGCAGTTACGATGCCACCCGGCGCGCCGTAAGGTTTTGGGGGTATGACAGCGTGAATGAGTGCGCTTTTCTGATGACGGAAGAGGCCCTTAAACGGGTACGGCCGGCGACGCGCGTGGATGAATCGGGTTTGCTCGGCGCCTTCGACGCCAATCGAGATCTCATCTATGCCGCTGCAGCCAAAGTCTATGCAAAAGGACGAAAAGGGTCATACGCTTTGGTTGCCGCAGATTTCTGATTATCAACACTCGCATGCGATCAAGGTAATAAATTTTTATGAATTGCTCATCGCCTAATAGCTTGAAGGTGGAGATGGACCGCGTGATTAAAAAAAATTCCGTGTCCTTACGAGTTTTGCGCCGCTCCCCGTGCAGGCCGATTGCTGTCTGTCTTTTGGGCCACCTTCCCAGTCACAATGCAAAGGCCTGCAACGAAAGATCTTAAGAGCGAAATTCGATCCAATCTCATCAACTAGGAAACGCCGTGTCAAAAGGCCAAAAACGAAGCAATCGCGAAGCCAAAAAGCCTAAAGCCGTGAAGCCCAAAGAACACGTGGTTGCGTCATTCACACCCAACCAGACAACGACAAAGTTCACCCCGAAAATAGCCGGCAAGAAAAAGACTGACTAATACGTTGTAAAACACTTGCGCGCCGTCTGGAATCTCCGCAGGGTGGTGAATTGGCGCGTGCGGGCGCTTGTATGGGTACAGCATCCTGGATTCATTCCTGCGGAAGGGGGAGAGGCAAGGAGCGACGCGTTACGTCGCCTTTCTAGGGCCGCTTTCGGTAATTGTTGTGCCAAGGCCATATTTGGAAGATTTCGGGGACGCGGCAGCGAGTGCGTTGCCGCAAGGCAGTCGATCCGCGCTGAAATGGATCTAGGAATCCTCGCGAGAAGCATTTGGCACTCATCGCTTGTTATTGCCAGCAAAACTTCCAAATACAAAGCTGTTGGTCTGGCGGCCTTCGGCTAAGATCGCTGCACCCGTCCTTCGGCCAATCAGAATCTTTTGAAGTTCATTTCTTAAACATTGAGGTAGAAGCCATGAAATTTCGCCCTCTGCACGACCGGATCGTCGTGCGCCGGATCGAAGAGGACACGAAGACCTCTGGGGGTATCATCATTCCCGACACCGCGAAAGAGAAGCCGGTGCAGGGCGAAGTCGTCGCGGCCGGCCCCGGCTTGCGAGACGAGAACGGCAAGCTCGTAGCGCTCGACGTGAAGAAAGGCGACCGCGTGCTGTTCGGCAAATGGTCAGGCTCCGAGGTCAAGATCGATGGCGAAGAGCTCGCCATTATGAAAGAGAGCGATATTTTCGGGGTTATCGAGGGAAAATAACCGGTCCGTGCCGCAGCTGGACTGCGAATGCTTCAAAATGGGCCGCGGTCCGCCGGCAGCGAAAATTCCCTTAAAAGATAGTCTTCGAGACCCTTTGTGCTAAGCAAAGGCAAGCGCCACAAACCATAAATCCCTCAAGAGCTGGAGAAACCACCCATGGCAGCCAAAGACGTCAAATTCTCTCGAGATGCCCGCGACCGGATGATGCGCGGGGTCGACATGCTTGCCGATGCTGTCAAGGTAACGCTTGGCCCAAAGGGCCGGAA
>JBKQOR010000050.1:0-6809 GCA_052145435.1 Rhodomicrobium sp.
CCCCATTCTTCCGCCGCAAGCGCGAGCTTCGGCCCGCCCGCATCCGCGGGCTGTACGGGCATGGTCTTCGGCGTAACCGCCGGAGCGGCTGGCGCTTGCCCGAGCATCTTTCTCACATCGGCGAGGAAATCCGCCGCCGCGCCGTCGCGCGAGGCGCCGTCCCAGCGCGACAGGTTGCGGGCCTGAACCAGGGTGAACCCCAGCGGCGGCGTCACGCCCTCGATGGTGACGGGGACTAGGATACCGCGCCCGCGTCCATTATGAGCTTCCTCATGCACCCAGTGCGCCTGGCTGGGGTCGATGGAGTTTGGCGACCAGATCACCACGACGCAACGGGCCGCCCCAATCTCACGCGCAATCCCGGCATTCCAATGGTCGCCGGCGGCAATCCTGTCGTCCCACCAGACGCTCCAGCCCTCATGTTCGAGCAGCGCCACGATCTTCGCGGCGTGGTTCGCGTCCGCCCGCTTATAGCTCAGAAAAATATCCGCCATGCCCGTCCCGCCCGCGCCTCCCGCATTCGAATAAAATACATAGCAGCATCGGGCGGCGTTATAAAGCTCCGGTTCCGCCCGGACGCTGCCGTCATCGCGAGGCGGCGAAGCCCGCCGTGGCGATCCAGGAGCAGCGGACCAGAGCCATGGATTGCTACGGCGCGTGCCGCGCCTCGCAATGACGGGCGCGAGGCCCCCGGCGCATTTCTTAGCCCGCAGCATGGTTAATGCCGGCGTGGTGAACGCGGCGGGAATTTAATGCGGTTTTGCCGCAAAAATCGCGATTTTTCGCGATTTCACCTCAAAAAGCGCGATTCAAAAAGTCTGTTAAATATACGCGCGATTTATAATTAACCAAAATACGGTGCATTCCGCGGCCGAGAATGCGTGGCGAAAGCAGAAAATGCCTCATGTTATCAATGCCGTAAGGCCGCCGAAACGAATTTCGCGTATAATGCCCTTTAAATCGGCTAGCGGCATTTGCGCAAAATCCCGCGCAAAGGCTTGGGGAACGAGGTTAATAATTGGCGAAAGTCCGATATCGTGGCGCCAAGGCCGGTGCTAGACTTTTAGATCCATTCGAACCGCATCGTTAAGGATCGGGAAAGGAATTGGAGATGAAACGCACATTGAGCCTTGCGGGCTTAGCCGCGAGCTTTGCCTTCGGGTTGGCGCTGTCCGGACCCGCCTTCGCCGCGGCCGAGGACGCGATCGGCACCTGGAAAGACGCCGATACCGGCGGCATCACCCAAATCTACGCCTGCGACGGCGGCATCTGCATCAAGGTCGTGACGCCGAGCAAAGACCGCGCAGTCGACACCAACAATCCCGATCCAGCGCTCAAGGGCCGCTCGATGGCAGGCGCCGTCATCATGCAGGGCGCCGCCAAAGACGGCGCGGACCGCTGGAAGGGCAAGGTCTACAACTCCGAGGACGGCAAGACCTATAGCGGCTGGGTTATCGTCAAGAGCAAGGACGAGGTGAAGCTCGAAGGCTGCGTGCTCGGTATCCTTTGCAAAACGCATACCTGGCACCGCACGCAATAGCGCGCCCAAACGCCGGGCAGGTCAACTTAACAAAAAAGGGATTAAGGGAATGAAACAATCGGCAGCTTTAGGCGCTCTCGCCGCCGGCCTTTGCCTGATGCTCGGCCTTGCGTCTCCCGCCTTCGCGTCAGCGGAGGATGCCATTGGTACGTGGCGGGATACCCAAACCGGCGCGACCACGCAAATCTATTCCTGCGGCGGGGGAATTTGCGTGAAGATTCTCATCCCAAGCAAGGAGCATGCAAGGGACAACTACAATCCCAACCCGGCGCTGAAAGGCCGCTCGATGGTGGGCGTAACCATCATGTCCGGGGCGTCGAAAGCCGGCGCGGACAGGTGGAAAGGCCGGCTGTACAACTCGGAGGACGGGGACACCTACACCGGCTACATCACCGTGACCGGCAGGAACGAGGTCAAGCTCGAAGGCTGCGTGCTCGGCGGAATCATTTGCAAGTCGCGCATCTGGCGCCGCGCGCAGTAAAGCGGGGTCGAAGGCACAAAAAAACCCCGCGCGGGGCGCGGGGCTTGTTGAATTCAAACGCCGCACGGGGTGTCTACTCTTCGTGCGGCTCGGTCTCGTGCTCGAACAGCGCCTCGGCGGCGATGGCTGCCTGCTCGGCGGCATAGTCCGCGGCGTAGTCGTCCTTGACCTTGGTCACGTCCTCGCCGGCGGCCTGGCGCCCGGCCTCTTCCTCGGTGCGGGCGACGTTGACGGCGACCTTGATCTCCACCTCGGGATGAAGGCTGACGCGGACCTCGTGAAAGCCGAGGTTCTTGATCGGCTTATCGAGGAGAACCTGCACGCGGTCGATGGTGAAGCCGCCGGCCGTAACCGCATCGGCGACGTCGCGCGTGGACACCGAGCCGTATAGCTGGCCCGTGTCGCCCGCTTGCCGGATCACCGTGAAGCGCAAGCCGTTGAGCTTCACAGCCACAGCCTCGGCCTCTTGCTTGCGCTGCAAATTGTTGGCCTCAAGCTGCGCGCGATCCTTCTCGAAGTGCTGCATGTTCTCTTTGGTCGCGCGAAGAGCCTTGCGCTGCGGCAAGAGGAAGTTGCGCGCAAAACCGGGGCGCACTTTGACCACGTCGCCCATCTGGCCGAGGCGGCCGATCCGTTCCAGGAGGATAACCTGCATGGCGGTGCGCTCCTATCTCAACACATAGGGAAGGAGGCCCAAAAAGCGCGCGCGCTTGATGGCCTTGGCGAGTTCGCGCTGCTTCTTGGCAGAGACCGCCGTGATGCGCGAGGGCACGATCTTGCCGCGCTCGGAAATAAAGCGCTGCAGCAGCCGCACGTCCTTATAATCGATGACCGGGGCATTATCGCCGGTGAATGGGCAGGTCTTGCGGCGCCGGTAGAAGGGGCGGCGCGCTCCGCCGCCTGAGGTTCCTTGCATGCTCATTCCTCACCTCCTGCCGTTCCTGCCGTCTCGGTGCGGGGGGGACGCGGACCGAAGCGCCCGCCGCCGCCTTCGCCTTCACGGGATCCGCCGCCACCAAATCCGCCACCGCCGAAGCCGCCACCGAAGCCGCCGCCGCGATCATCGCGGTCGCGCCGCGGGGGCCGGCCGCCTCTGTCGCCGCGGTCTCCGCGATCGCCTCTGTCTCCCCGGTCTCCCCGGTCGCCGCGCTCGTCCTGCTTGCGCATCATGATGGACGGTTTCTCGTCCAGCTCCTCGACGCGCACGGTCAGGTAACGCAGGACATCGGTGGAGATGCTCATCTGCCGCTCCATCTCGGCCACCGCCTCATGCGGCGCCTCGATGTTGAAAAACGCGTAATGCGCGCGGCGGTTCTTTTTGATTTTGTAAGCTGTGGACTTCAAACCCCAATATTCGGTCTTGCCGACCTTGCCGCCCATCTCCTCGATGACGGCTTTATAGGTGTTCATAAGCCCGGTGACTTGCTGCTGCGTGACGTCCTGGCGCGCAAGAAAAGTATGCTCGTAACGTGGCATATCGGCCTTTCCCATTTGTGTGTGTCCGGCGCAGAGCCCCCGTCAAGCCTCGGAAAGGCGTTGAACGAACTTAAGCAGAGCAGAGACACGGGAACATGGGCGCATACGCGCCGCGCGAGGGGCATTCGTTTGGGGAATAGCCTCAGGGTTCCGTTCAGCCTCAAACCGGACGGTGTGCGCACTATATGGAAAACTGCAGCGCGCGCAATAGTTTTCCCGCGAATTTTCTGGCGCTATCCTTGGGTCATTTGCGTGAAGCTCCCCCCTCACCCCTGCCCCTCTCCCGCGAGGGGAGAGGGGATTCCCTCGCAACGGCGCACGTACCCTCTCCCCTTGCGGGAGAGGGTGGCCGCGAAGCGGCCGGGTGAGGGGTGAACCACGCGCGGCACTGCGTTAGTGCTGGCGACTGGCGAGGTAGGCGGCGATGGGGTCGTTCGCGGGACCGTAGCCGGGCACGTCCTCGGCCAGCGTTGTACGGAGATAATCGTCGCGCTCGGCGTTGTAAGCGTCGCGGGCGGCTTGGAGGCGCGCGAGGCCAGCGTGGTCCGCGGGGAGGATCGCTTCGAGGCGCGGCAAGAGGCCGAACCAGCCGCCGGAGACGGTCCGGCCGGTGCGGGCGTCGTGGTAGGGTTCACCGGCGATGGCGGCGAGCGCTGCGGCGATGGCGGCTTCCCGCGCTGGCGCGTTTGCGGTGCAGGCAATTTCGGCGTCGAGCACGGCCAGTTCGACCGCGCCGCGGCCATAGCGATGTTTCGCGATGAGCGCGGCGGCCCGGTCGCGATAGTGGCGGGCATCGGCTGCACCCTGTCCGGGGAGCGCGATGCGGGCGCGGAGCAGATGCGCATCCGCCAGGAACAACGGCATGGGGCCGCGCGCGGCGATGTCTTCGGCCTCGCTGAGCGGATCGCCGGCGGCGTTCGCATCGCCGCAGCGCCAGATCGCTTCGGCATGGGCGAGCAGGCCCCGCGGCAGGAGATCTTCCGAGTTGGCGCGGCGCAGGGCGGCGAGGGCTATGGTGGAACGCGTGGCGCAGTCTTGCGGCGCGGGCAGGCCGAGCGGGGCATCCGCCAACGCCGCGCGGGCTTGCGCGAGTGTATCGAGGGCGATATCTAGAAGGGCTGCATGTTGGGCCTTGCGGTATAGTTCAAATGCCCATTCTGCGCGGGCAGCGGCTTCTGTGCTACGACTGCGGGCGATCAGCATGTCGCAAGTGCAAAAGCCCGGCAGCGAATAATGGCGCGGCAGATCGGGCTGCCTCTCCTTTTGCAGCACTTCGGCCTCGCGGAACAGCGCCCCGGCCTGTGCGAGACTGCCCGCCTGGAACAGCACGTCCGCATAGGCGCTGCGCACGCTCATGCGCCGGAAGGCATCGCCGGAACGGTCTGCGAAGGCCACGGCCGCCTCGCCGGCCCCTACCGCGCCATCCTCTCCAACAAGCCGGCCAATGGTGACCAGCAGCCCGCTCAAATTGTCTGCCGCTATAGAGGAACCTTCCCAATTGGACTGTTTCGAGTATTGCTTGAATGCAGACCGCATGAGCTCCGCGGCGTCCTCCAGCCGGCCGAGGCCGCGCAAGCGACTGCCTGCCTCAGCCAACACGTATGCTCGGTAGCCCGCTTGAAGCCGTGATGAAGGTACGGCAAAAGGCGTATCGAAAAAACTCGCAAGCGCCGATAACTCCGGACCGAAAAGGCCAAGCTTATGCCATGCAAAATTCTCGTTGCCCCGCGCGATGCGCGGCATATAGACCTCCAGGAAGGTCTCGGCCTCGCGCTCCGCAGCGCAGCCATGGGCGATGGCGGAAAACAGCGGGTTCATCCCCGCTTCGTCCACAGGCAGAAAGGCTTTCAGAGCCTTCTCCCACTTCGCGCCGCCGATCAGCGGCCGCGGCCTCGCGCAGTTGTTTGGGCGGGGCTGAAAATAAGGTTGGGGGCAAAAAGGCTCTCCATTCGGCTGGTGCTTTTCCCTCCGCGATTGCCTCCAAAGCCTGCTTAATATTATTCTGGCGTTCCGGCTCTTGGGAGACCCAGGCCGCCAACGAAGCATAGGCCACTGGCTCGCGGAAAGCCTGCGGCAGGCCCGCATAGCGATAATGATCGTAGAGCCGCGAATGCGCGGCCTTGAACGCAGTCCGGTCGATCTGCTTGAGGCGCTGGCCGAAATATTCGCGCACCAGCGGGTGGCAATCGAGCGCGCCCGGCGCGTCCACGTCCGCGGGCGAGATCAGCCCCTGATCGCGGAGCCGCGCAATCGCCTCGTTCCATTGCGTGGCGCGCAGCTCGGCGGCCAGCTTGCCATCGGTGAGGCCTGGGATGGCGGGCGGCGCGATCAGCGCGTCGAACACCTCGCGCGGCACGGGCTGGTCGAACAGGCCGAGCATATAGAGCAGCGCGAGCTGGCGGCCCGCCGCCGTGGAAAGCGCCTTCGCCGACAGCGTTTGCGTGTCGAGCTTGAACAGCCGGTCGAGCCGCAGCTTCTTCGCCCATTTGGGGGCGGTGCCGAGCTGCCGGGCGATCTCTTTCTTGAACTCGATCTCGTAGGCGTATATGACGCGGTAAGGGTCGCGCTCGTCATCGCCGCCCACATGGGTGAGGTCGGGGATGAGATCGGCGCGGCGCGCATCGCCGCCATGATGGACCACGAGATATTGCGCGACGAGGTTCAGGGCCAGCGCATGGCCGCGCAGATCGTTCGCGAGCTTGGCGAGATGGGCGGCGCTGCCCTTGACACCGCGCGCTATCAGCAGCGCGACGGCTGGCGCTTGCTTCAGCGCCGTGAGCGCGATGGGCAGGACGCCCGGCGCGCGGAACTCCTTCAAATCCTTGAGCTTGATGCGCGTGGTGACGATGACAAGGCCCGGATTGTCCGCGGCCAGCTCGCGCAGCAGCACGCCCATGCCCTTGTCCTTCAGCATGCCGGAGACGCCGGTCTCGTCCTTGCCGCCTCCCGTGCGCCCCGCCGGATATTGCAGCGGCTCCATGCCGTCGAGGAACAAGAGCGTGCGGCGTTCGCGGACGAGGCGGGCGAGCGCGCGGCCCTTTTCGGCGGGCGAGGGCAGTCCGGCGCGGATTAGCGCGAGCTGGGCGGCTTCGATCTCCTTGCGCGTTGGCGTGCGGCCCGCGCGGTTGCGCGCCTCTTCCTCCGCCGCTTCGCGCTCATAGCCGAAGAAGATCAGCGCCCCGGCATAGAACGGGTCGGCGTCGCCCTGGCGGTTCTCGCCGGTGCCCTGGCTGTAGAACGACCAGACGAACACGCGCTGCGCGCCGCGCCAGCCGCCTTCCTCCAGCATTTGGATGAAGTGGCGGACGAGCG
>JBKQOR010000051.1:0-5663 GCA_052145435.1 Rhodomicrobium sp.
CATCGAAGCAGGCCCGCGTGCTGGCCATGCTCAAGCGCGGGCAGGGCACAACCATCGCCGCTGTCATGCAGGAGACGGGATGGCAGCAGCATTCGGTGCGCGGCTTTTTTGCCGGTGTGGTCCGCAAAAAGCTCGGCCTCACGCTGAACTCCGAGAAGAAGCTCGATGGCCGCGTCTACCGCGTCGTGGCTGGCAAGCGGCCCACGCCTAAGATCAAAAGCCAGGCCGCCGGCGGCGAGGCCGCCTAGCCATGGATCGGCGGACCAAAGACGCCGCTGCGATCGAGGCCGAAGTTGACCAGGTCAGGTCCCTCGGCATCGAGACGCTGCGCCAGCGCTGGCGCATGATGTTTGGTGCCACCGCGCCCAAAGGCCTGACCAAGGACGTCATGGCCCGGATGATCGCCTACCGCATCCAGCGGGAAGCCTTTGGCGGCCTGGACCGCGAGACAGTCAAGCTGCTGGACCGGCTAGCACGCGGCGGAAAGCCCCATGGCTTGAACCGCCGCCTGAAGCCTGGCACCGTCCTCGTGCGCGAGTACCAGGGCGAACGCCACACCGTGACCCCCGATGTTCGCGCCGTCCACGGTGTGAACTTAAGACACGCGGAGCGTTGTGGACCTTTGCCTCATTCCGGGCCGCCCGCATGTGGCCGTGCCAGCCTTCTGACTATGAGATTTTTAACGAGCTTCTGTTCGATGGTGAACTGCCGCGGAATCACTGTTCGTTGCGGCCATCAACGGAACTTTTGCAACAAAATCGGTCGAGAGTTCCACGGGCTCTCCGAGTCATCGTCTGTCGAGAATGTCCCTCTTCCCCATTCCACCACATGCGCCTCGCATTGAAGACCTGGCGCTGCTCGGGCGTATTCCACAGGGCAAACCGCTCTTTCAGGCCCGCGGCGGCTGGGTCGCGTTTGAGCTCGCGGAACGCGAAGGCATGAAAGGTTGCGATATGAAGGCCCTCGGCGGATGCCTGTTCTAGCAGCCTTACGATGCGTGTCCGCAACTCATCGGCGGCTTTCTTGGTGTAGGTCATGGCAAGAATGCGGGCGGGATCGGCGCCCTTGCTCACCAGATAGATGAAACGGCCGGTGAGCGTGCTCGTCTTGCCTGCGCCTGGCCCAGCGAGGGTCAGCTGTATTGCGGCCGTGCCTTTGGCGGCGGCCGATTGGGCGCGATCGAGATGGCGCGTGTTTGCCTGAGATAGCCGGATTCCCAAAAAGTATGCCCCGCTGCGCGGCCCGCCGTAAAGCGCCGGTGCTGCTGTTTGGTGCATGGCAAAGCTGGATGCGCCCCAACAATGCGGTCCCTGCACAGGTCGCCTCCATCGGAGATGATGACGCTGCGTCCACTTCGCGATCCATTCGGCGTGATGGCTAACCAGAATCAGCATTCGTATACAAAAGCCGACATGCCCAATGCATGGGTAAACGCCTCAAGGCTCGCATTTTTCACGTCCGCATTCGAGGGTACTGCAGTCATGGCCGGCTTGCGGCTGAGAAGAAATAGAATCGCGTTTACCCGGCGCCTCTGTAAGAGCGGCAAAGCGATCCCTATAACTACAGTCACGCGGTGCTCATGCCGGTACCGCTCATGCCGCTCAAGCATTGAAGGGGCCCCATGAAGCCGCTAACTTTTCTTCTTGCGCTTTGCCTCACCCTGTTTGCCACGGCCGCGATAGCGGCCTTGAAGCCAGGCGATGCCGCGCCCGGTTTTACCGTGCAGGCAGCCCAAGGCGGCAAGACATTCACCTTTTCGCTTGCCGCCGCGCTCAAAAAAGGGCCGGTCGTTCTTTATTTCTATCCCAAATCCTTCACCCGCATTTGCACCGCTGAGGCGCACGAGTTCGCCGAGAACATGGAGAATTTCACTGCCGCCGGCGCGAGCGTGATCGGCATCTCCGGCGATGACATCGCCACCCAGCGCGAATTCTCAAGCAAGGAGTGCCGCGACCGCTTCCCTGTCGGCGCCGATCCCGATTTTTCCGTCATCAAAGGCCTATGACGCGGCCTTTAACGTGCCACTTGCCGGGGCCCTCTTTGCCAAGCGGATTTCCTATGTGATCTCACCCGGCGGAAAGATCATCCATGCTTACGCGGACCAGGGCGCCGAGAAGCATATCGAGAATGCGCTTGCTGCGGTGAGAAAATGGCGTGATGAGCACAAGAGCTGAGATTTAGTGCAAGCTCTTTTTGCTTCTTCATGAAGCCCGGCGAAGAGGAGACAGCATATGATGGACGGGCCGCTGCGGCCGGGCGAGATCGCCGGCGTGGAACCAGAGCGCGCGGACGCGACACTGATTTTCATCGGCCGCATCCGGACGCCGTTTCACTCGCGGGAAGACTGCCCGCGGCAGGGAAGTTCCGGCGGGCCTGTCTGCCGCATTGAGATCGATGAACCCTGGCACCAAGCCATGCAGGGGCTCAGCACACATCCTCGGCTCGAAATCCTTTATTGGATGGATAAGGCGCGGCGCGATCTGCTGGTGCAAGCCCCTCGAAATGGCAGAGGTCCCGCCGGGACATTTGCCCTGCGCTCGCCCATGCGTCCCAACCCCATCGCAACATCTGTCGTCACCCTGATTGCCATCGAAGGCGGGGCTCTGTTGGTGCGGGGTCTCGACTGTCTCGATGGCACGCCGCTTCTGGATATCAAACCGTGCCATGAAGCCGCAATGCAAGCTTAGGTTAGCTCTGGCGCTAGCCGTCACCGCCCCAATATCGGTTGCAGGACGGCTTCGATATCCATGGTTGTTTGAGGCAGGCCAAATAGCTGCATGGGGGTCGCAACCGGTAATACTCACGTTGAGCAAATGTGGGCGGCTGTACACTCGGAAACGGAAGACATTCACAGGTAGAATAATGTGCAGGCTACGCCGGTTTTGGCGGCAAGAGAATCTGTTGCGTGGTACTAAGTGCTTCACGCCGCGTGTAGACCTTGAACTTATGCTCTTTCGGTCCTGGCAGGGAAATCCGCTGGCTACCAGATCGCATTTCGGCAACTCCGCGATTGAGCCTATGTCACCCAAATTTTGAACGTGCGGAAGTCGGCTGGCGAGCACATGGCTTGCGAAAACATCATTCTCTGCAAGCGCTTCGAGCACATGTCCCGCAGACGTAAGCCCGACTTCCAACCCGCCGATTCCCGCGCAGAGACCAATGATTTTCAAGAAATCCCCCGAGACACTTCCGCCCCTTCGCATCAGCATTTACGGATTCACTTTAGCCGAGCCGCGAACCAACTCGAGCAATTTCTAGATTGGCGGGCTATTTTTCCCAGCTTATGCACTGCGCTGCCACCCCAAAGCGGAGCGGGTCCGGAGGAGTTCTTAGCAATCGCCGATTAGCAGTTAGCTTATCTTCGACGCTGGCATCTCCCCGTCTTCGCCGAAGATGTCGTTGAGCATCGCTGCCTCTTCGGCGCTCAAACTATCGGTGCGCGAAGGCAGGACACTGAAAAACGTCCCGTCAATGTCATCGGAACCGAGCCATTCATGCGCGCCGAAGGAAATGCTGCCTTCCGTGCGGTTTATGCGACGCATGACGCCGCGCTTTTCACCACGCGATACCGCTATCGCTATGACTGCCTCTTCTCCTCGCCGTGTTTTCTCCGGTCCGAGCCACGCCTCCATACCGAGTACAAAACCGTTAGCCAGCTTCCAGACCATGAATCGATTCATAAGATAGAAGAGCCGCTCCAATTGCTCCGGCTTGTCGTGATCGAACCGCGTGAAGATGAGCCAGCTGCCATCCGGCCCCGTCACCAGCCACGACGGGATCAGATCATGACCGTCTCTCAGGATGTTCTCGCACGAAGCCAAATGCGCAAGCATGACCGTTTTGAGTTCCATGGGGCTCTGCCTCCGACAGCGGTATTGATATAAAATCCTAACTCGTATGCGCTCTCGCCACGAGCAACAAACGCACCGATTCTAAATATCGGGGATGACACTTTGCATATTCACAAGCAGAGCCGGACAGGGGGTTCCGCGACGCCTGCCCACAATTCGGGCTATTCTGCTGCTTGGGGTTCAGCAGACGCATTGAAATCGTCCATGAAACGCCCGGGCATGACCCGTTGCGAACCTCGAGGTTCGCGATGCTTCCACAGCTAGCGCTGCCATCGTTCAAGGGCTCGCCGCACCGGTTCTCATGATCCGTAAATGCCGTCGCCAGTGCGAACGCGTTCGTGCGACTTGACAGGTGACCGTTTAGTCACCTATCCTCCAGCGAGGATGGATGACGACAGCATCTTCAAGGCACTTGCTGACCCCACACGCCGGTTGCTCTTGGACCTGCTGTTTCAGCGCGATGGCCGGACGTTGAAGGAACTGCAGGCTGGAGTTTCAATGACGCGCTTTGGCGTCATGAAGCATCTCAAAGTTCTAGAAGACGCCGGCTTAGTCGTCACACGCCGGTCTGGCCGGGAGAAACTGCACTTTCTCAATGCCGTTCCGATCCGTGCGATCCACGACCGATGGATCAACAAATACAGTGAACACAGACTCTCTGCGCTGGCGGCGCTCAAGACTGAACTCGAAAACAAGGAGTAACCCTATGACCGATAAAGCAGCGACCATTCAGGTCTACAGAATCGTCATCAAGGCCAGCGCCCATGCAATCTGGGATGCGATCACCAAGCCGGAATGGACAGAGCGATACGCTTATGGCGGTCGCGCAGAGTATGACCTTAGGGTTGATGGCCGGTTTAGCCACAAGGCTAGCGCTGAAATGAAATCGCACGGACTGCCCGATGAGACGATGAGATTATCGTCGGCAAGGTCATCGAGAGCGATCCGCCACGCAAACTTGTCCAGACATGGCATCCGCTATTCGACGCAAACACAACTGCTGAGCCGCACACTCGACTGACCTACGAGATCCAGGAACACGGCGGCGTGTGTACAGTGACTATTACGCACGACGTTACTGGTGCACTATGTGTTGCCACGATGGTGCCCGGTGGCGGCGATCCGACGAAGGGCGGTGGCGGCTGGCCATGGGTTCTCAGTGATCTCAAGTCGCTGCTTGAGACCGGTCAACGTATGTCAACCTGAATTGCCAGCCAATGGGACGGGCTGATTCAAGCGGAAGCCCAGACGCCGCATCACAGCACCTCAGGAGGGTATAGTGTCCCACCAAGACGACATGCACCTGGCCGCGGCTTGCCGCTGCCAAAAGGTGGAGATCGAAACGGTCGGTCCACCGATTGTGAGTGCCGCATGTTACTGCGCGAGCTGCCGGGAGGCCGGAGGCCGGTTCGAGCGTTTGCCTGCCGCACCGCCGGTGCTCGACGCCGATGGCGGGACATCCTTCATTCTCTACCGCAAGGATCGCGTTCGATGCTCCAAGGGCCGGGAATATCTCAAGGAGCATCGGCTGACACCGGCGTCCCCGACCCGGCGGGTCATCGCCACGTGCTGTAATTCGGCGATGTTTCTCGATTTCACTAGTGGCCATTGGTTGTCGATATACCGAAACCGATTCACGAGCGATACGCCGCCTCCCGAGATGCGCGCTCACACCGGCAGATTCATACTCAAGCTGCTGACGTCCTGGGTCATGATGGGATTCCGCAGGCCCAAAGTCACATGGGCGACAACAAAACCATGACGGAGGTGCCCAACCTGGGTATTTGGAAAAGCATCAGTCAATGGCAATTA
>JBKQOR010000052.1:0-17885 GCA_052145435.1 Rhodomicrobium sp.
CCGGACTTTCCGAAGGCGCCGGAATTCTGGACCGCAGCGTCGTACCCGCGAAGGCGGGTACCCATACAAGTTCTTGTCCCAACGGGAGAAATGGATTCCCGCCTTCGCGGGAATGACGGTTGCGCGCTTTGCAATGCTTCGGCAATCGATTTATTCACACGCTTCTGCGCGGCGCTATGGATCGGCGAGGTGCGCGCGCTCCGCCCGCGCCGGGCTCAGCGTTCCGCCGCAGCGTTCGGCCCAGCAACCTCGGGATGCATGCCTGCGATGCGATTTTTTTCGTCGACACGCACCACGATGGGCTCCGGCGCGTCTTCGGCGCGCGCGACAAAATGATACGTCGTAATGATGATGAGGTCATTGACATGCACAAGATGCGCGGCAGCACCATTGACGCAAATGACGCCGCTGCCGCGCTCCGCCGCAATGGCGTAGGTCGAAAGCCTCGTGCCGCGCGTCACGTTCCAAACGTGCACCTCCTCGAACTCGGCGATATCTGCCGCATCCATGAGGTCGCGGTCGATCGACAAGCTTCCCTCGTAATTCAGGTCTGCCTGGGTGACCGTCGCACGATGAATTTTCGCCCGGAAGAAGGATCGCATCTACATTCTCCAAGAAAAGATGCCGCGATTGTCTCGATCAAGCCAAAGCATCGATGGACCGCGCGGTCAAGCCGCGCTCTCGCGAAGGCAGGTCCGCGGGGACGGTCATGATATGCGGTCATCGGCGCAATGTAATCCTGCTGCTTCCTCGCACAATCTGCGGCCATGCCAGATTGTGTTAACCGGGCTTGCCTCTTCAGTGTTTACACCTTAACTTCCAGCTCTTGGGGTTAGTGTCCCGGGGTTGGCACGTTCTTTTGCACGTTATCGAGACCCTCGCTGGCATGCGCATCTTCTAATTGCGGCGCGGCAAAGTTTGCGACGAATCAAAGAGCGTAACCTCCGTGTCTTTCTGATAGCATACTTCGAAAGGGGCAACAGAGGTTCGGTATGATTGCAAAGATAGCGTTTCGCTTGGGCCTGGCGGCTTGCTTTGCGGGAATTCCCGCATTCGCTATAGCGCAGGATGCTGCTAAGCCGGATGCGCCCGCAAGTGCAGCTTTGAAGGCGGCGCCAGAAGCCGCCACCCCGTCCAGCGCGCCTGAAGCGAACGCTCCTGCAATGATGGCGCAGGACATGTCAAAACCGGCAACACCGGCGAGCTCGGGTTTAGATGCTGCGCCGAATGGCGTAACACCCGATCCTCTTACCCCGCCAGAACCGAACGGCCCCGCTCCCAAAGCGCCAGGCGCTCCGGTAACAAAGCCTGCCGAAACGGCGCAAGCCGCTGCGCCGGAGCCCGATCCTATCGCTACCCAAATTCTAGCGCGCTCCAAGGCAGCCGGAAAATCGGATGCCCATGAGGACGCGGCAGCAATGACCGCATTCTACACCGAGAACAAGGGACGTCCCATTTGGACAGCAAAAAACGGCTTCGTCCCGAACGCGGCCAAGGCGATCCGTGAAATCCGCAACGCTGGCGATTGGGGCTTGGACGCGTCCGCCTTTCAGCTCCCGGCAAATCCTGGCAGCCAGCCAACTCCCGAGGCTCTGGCCGAAGCGGAGATCAAGCTAAGCTTGGCTGTACTGAAATATGCCCGCCACGCGCGCGGCGGCCGCATGGACCCCACCTCGCTCAGCCCGATTATCGACAGGCATCCGCACCTTTATGAACCGAAGTCCGTGCTTGAAGCGATTGCAGCGGCCGAATCGGCTGACTCCTATCTTCGCGGTTTGCATCCCAAGCACGAGCAATTCAAGCGTCTCCGGCAAGCGCTTATCGCGCTGAACAAATCGGGGAACAGCGCCGGTTCCGCGCGTATCCCCGCCGGACCGGACTTCAGACCGGGCGACGATAATCCGCAAATTGCCCTCATCCGCAAGCGCTTGGGGGTTGCCGCGGAAGGCCCGCGCGACACGACCTACGACACAGCGCTCCTTGAAGCGGTGAACCGTTTCCAAAAGGAGCATGCCCTCGAGGTTACAGGCATCATCGACCGCAGGCTGCGCATCTTGCTCAACGACATGGGCGGCGGCAACCCAGATGAAAAGAAGCTCCGCATTCTAATAAATATGGAGCGGTGGCGCTGGATGCCCGAAAGCCTCGGCGAGTTCTATGTCTGGGATAGCATTACGGAGCAGTACACCCGGGTCCTCGATCACGGTAAGGTGACGCTCCTGGAGAAGATTGTTGTCGGAAAACCTTCGACGCCGACACCAACCTTCTCGGCCAATATGCAATTCGTCATTTTTAATCCCGAATGGGGCGTACCCGACGGGATCAAGGTCAACGAAATCGCTCCGAGGCTC
Source organism: Rhodomicrobium sp. (assembly GCA_052145435.1). Taxonomy (GTDB): domain Bacteria; phylum Pseudomonadota; class Alphaproteobacteria; order Rhizobiales; family Rhodomicrobiaceae; genus Rhodomicrobium. The sequence continues at coordinate 2,352 of JBKQOR010000052.1, forward strand.
CGCCAATCTGGCGGCGGCGGGTTCCTATTCTTTGGCGGAGGTGGAAGCAGCGACGTTCTCCAGCGGCTCGGCGGCCTGAGGGCCAGCATCAACGGCCATCCCATCGACCCAAACTCCGTCGATTGGTCCAGTGTGGACATACGGAGATACCAGTTCGTTCAGGGTGCCGGCGGCAAGAACGTGCTTGGCGTCGTGAAATTCCGCTTTCCCAACAAGCACGACGTCTACATGCACGACACGCCGGACCGTCATTTGTTCGGGAGCGCTCCGCGCGCGTTCAGCCATGGCTGCATGCGCACGCAAAACCCCATTCATCTCGCGGAAGTGCTGCTGGCCCACGACAAAGGCTATTCTCCCGCGGAAGTTCATGAGATGGTTGCATCGGGTGCGACGACCGAAGTCAAGCTGACGAACCAAATCCCGGTCCACGTTGCTTACTTTACCGCCGACGTGGATGAAAAAGGGCAGGTTCGCTATTATCCCGATCTGTATGGGCTTGACAGCCGTGTGGCAAGCGCACTGCACGGGCAGCCCGTGCGTTTCTCATCGGACCCAACCATTTCCGCGGAAGAGGATGCCCAGGCGAGAGGAGAGCCCGCGTCTCGCTCGCGCAACCGTCCGCGACGCCCATATGCCGAGCGGCGGCCGTGGAATCCGTTCGAGGACTGGAACTAATCCGGCTGTCCCGGTTGCGGAAACGGCAATTTCCCCACGCTTCGCCGGATGCGGCGAAGCGGCTCAGGGGAGTACCGCATCTTGACGCTTTCGCTTGCGCTTCCTTACTTTGCACCTAGCAACAAGCGGCGCAGTGCCGCACAAACACAGGGGTTTCCATGGCGATCACAGCCGTATCAGAGGCAACGTTCGACACCGAAGTTAAGATGTCCGATCAGCCGGTTCTGGTTGACTTTTGGGCGGAATGGTGCGGCCCCTGCCGCAGCGTGGCTCCAATTCTTGAGGAACTGTCTAAAGAATTTGCCGGCAAGCTCAAGGTGGTTAAGCTGGACGTGGACGCCAACCCAAAAATCGCTCAGGCCTACAATATCCGCGGCATACCGTCGCTTCTGCTCTTCAAGAACGGTCAAGTCGCCGGCCAAAAGGTTGGTGCGCTTCCGAAACATCAACTGAAGGCATGGCTTTCCGAGGCCGTTGCCTAAGGTTGCCTGCTGTATGGAATTATTTCCGCTGGGCAGAAGAGGCTGCCCAGTCATGACCTTCCGAAGAACGAAGCTGCCCAAAGCGCTCTGCCGCGGCGTTCAATGAGCCGACGGTCAAGTCGCCGTTTTGAACGGCTTGGGACAAGGCCAGCGCAACCTGATCCCGAATGGCGGCCGGACTTTCTGTGCCGCCTTCCAGGACTAAAATGTCGCATCCGCTCTTGAAGCCGTTCACGGCGCTGGCACCCCCGTCTCCAGCAGCAGGAGCAACGAAACAAAACCGCACTCCCCAACCTAGACCCTCATAAGCCGAAAAGGGCGCCCCGTTGTTTAGCGCCGAGCCAATCGGGGTGGCGGGATCGGCAACGAGAAGCGCTTTAAGCGCGCGGACCGAATGGCCGCTCCGGTCGACAATGGGAACGGCTACAACATTCTCTTCGCGGTGACCGAGAATGAAGGTCTTGGCGAAAACCCCGGTTTGAAGCGGGTTGTTGCCAAAGCTGGCACTGGGATCCTGACCGTCTCCGGGCACAGTGAGAACTGGTCCGAAGTTCAAGTTAAAGCCGAGGACCGCTAGACTTGCACCCATGGAACGGTAGGTCGAATAGGCGTACTGCGGATCGCCCTTTGCGGCGACGTCGCTTTCCGAGGGCCATCGTTCGAAGTCTTTAACGGGTGGCAGCGCATCGGAGGCGCCACCGATCTCATGAAGCCCAAATACGGGCCTGTTCGGCGCGCCAGCAGGCCAAAAAAACTTCATAAGCTCCCTAAGCTGTGCCCTGGATGAAATGTTTTCCCGGCCGAATACCACTCCCGCGATGAGCCCGGATTGAAGAAGCGAGCGGATCGCCCTCGTGCCCGCATCGCTTGGTTGGCTGCCCCTGAAATTCATGAGCAGGAGTTGTCCGGTCAGCCGGTCGATTTGCGGATCGGCTGGATGGGCGGTTTGTTGTGCCTGCCGCCCGGCTGGGTCCGCCGCCTCCGCCAAGTTCTGGCCAGCGTTCTTGCGCACGGGTAATGGCGGATCGAACGAAGAAGAGCCGGGCCCGGCTGGAGCTTGTGCACGGATGAGATCCAGCTCTCTCTTTAGCTTTTTCCGGGACTCGCCGGCGTCGTCTTCAACCTGGGTGCCCGCTTGCGCTGTACGGATCGAGCCGCCCCAAGCATTGCAGGGCGAGGCGTCACGCGATGCTAGCCCGCTCGCGATGAGACGGCTATACTCCGGCGCAACGCCGGTCTCAACGGCCGCAGCGGCTGGCTGCGGCACGAGAAAGGCAAGGCCCAGAGCAAGTCCGATCAAGATAGGATATATTCGATGCACCATAGGCTGGAAGGTCGCTGGTTTTTTCGATTAGTTACCGGAATGCGGACTGCGGGTAAAGGAGCCTCTTCAACCAATGGCTGTCCGTCTCTCGCGCAGGGCCTCCGAACGCTGTTCGCGGCCTTGCCGCTGTTCCTGGCAGCCGCGGGATATACCGTTTCTGCACATGCAGCGGTCGACAAGGCAATCCTCAAATCTCAAGAGGGAAGCTCTGCACTTCTTCGCGGGCGATTCGATTTGGCTATCGCCGCTTACGACGATGCGCTGAAAGATACGAGCCTCTCGACGGCCAGGCAGGCCCCTCTCTACTGCGATCGCGGCGTGGCCAAATGGCGGCTGAAACAGCTTGACGGCGCAATACAAGATTTCACCAAATCGGTCTCGCTCAACCCCGACTATGCCCCCGCCTACAACAATCGCGGGGCCGCTTATATGGACATGGACCGGATCGATGAGGCTTACCGGGATTTCGACAAGGCGATAGCCTTGTCGCCAGGGTTCGGCCCGGCTTACAGCAACAGGGCGAATGCGAACCAGAAGCTTCAGCGCCTCGAAGCGGCAGAAAATGATTTCCGCAAAGCGATCGAGCTTATGCCGTCGAACGCGGTTCCGCTGAACGGGCGCGGCAAAATAGCGAGCGCCTTGGGCCGCTACTACACCGGGCTGCGCTATCTAAACCGGGCAATCACACTGAATGGACAATACGCATCCGCCTATCAAAACCGGGCCTTGGTTTACGGGCTTTTGAAGCAGAACGAGGATGCCGCTCAAGATTTGGATAAGGTGATCGCGCTCGCTCCGGACAAAGCGGAACTATACGTGTCACGCGGCCGGCTTTACGCGCGCGAAAAACACGACGCTCAAGCTTTTCGCGATTTTGCCAAGGCGCTGGAGCTCTCTCCTGAAAACGTGCAAGCCCTCATAGGCCGCGCGGCGCAGAACCTCGATTGGAAGCGTCCCGATTTGGCCCTGCAAGATCTGGAACGGGCAATGTCACTCGATCCCAAAGCGGCCGAAGCCTATTTTTGGCGAGCCCAAGCCCGTCAGAGCACCGGTGATTTTGAGGGCGCCGAAGCGGATTTGAGCAAGGCGATTGAGTTGGATGGGGCTTATTCAGAAGCTTACCGCGTCCGGGGAAGCATCCGGGACCGGGCAGGCAAACACGACGATGCGGTTGCGGATTATCGCCGCGCCCTGGAGCTGGACCCATTTTCGCCCGAAGCGCGCGACGCCTACAAGAAGGCGAGTGGCGACACACCGGACAGTGTGGTCAAGCCGATTGCACCGGCCGCCGATGGCTGGGAGATTTTCCGTTCTGGTTCCGGTCAGTTCACCGCAGTGAATGAGCGATATCCCAAAATGCCAGTTCTGCTTGAGACTCAAGGCGATGGCCCTGCCGAGATCGTCGAGTGGACGCCCCTTAGGGACAGCCTCGCCGGTATCGGCTTGCTTCGATATCGCGTGCCCGATCAGAAGGCTGGAGCCTATGAGTATGTCGCGATCATCGACCTGTCGCGAGCCCTCGTCGTGAGCATTGAGCCTTACATCACAGGCAGCGCGAAATCGAAATGGGCTTGGACTCAAAATTCGGTCACGGTCACAGATATCGACGGCTTGGCGAGCTATTACGAACTCCGCAAGCCGAGGGAGACGCCGGTCTACCGCCGCCAGGAGCCGTCTTCATTTTTTGGCGGCGGCCGCGGCCGGGGAGGCGGAGGAGGGTTGTTCGGCTGGTTCCTGCGATGACGGCATGGGGGAGGCCGCTCTCCGTTTTCCTGGTCCTCTGCATTCTGGCGCTCATCGCGGGGTGCGGGTCTAACCCGGACAAGCTGCCTGCGCTGAAAGCAGACCTGTCTCAGACGTCTGTGTCCGGACTTTCCGCAGGCGGCTACGTGGCCGGCCAATTTCAAATGGCTCATTCCCGCAATGTTATCGGGGCCGCTATTCTCGCCGCCGGCCCCTTCGGTTGCGCGCAGAGCGCAGGCGCGGACGCATTCCCGTATTTCCCCGCAGCGCTCGCCGCCAATTTGACGCAGGCACAGAACGGTTGCATGGCAGACCGCCTTTCGGGGTTCGGCGTGTTGAACCCAGACAAGCTCGCGCGGCGCGCATCGGCGCTGGCGGATGAAGGTAAAATCGATCCTCTTTCCGGACTGAAGCGCGACAAGATTTATCTTTATTCCGGCGCTGACGACCGCACGGTCGTGAAGCCGGTGGTGGAGGCAGCCCGCGACTTCTATCTCGCTGCAGGCGTGCCTACGGAAAACATCGAATTCGTAACCAAAGAACCTGGCGGCCACGCCTTCTTAACCGACGGCAAGGGCGAAGCCTGCGGCAAGAGCGATCCGCCCTATGTGAGCAATTGCCACTACGATCAAGCCGGAGAGATCCTGCGCTTCATTTACGGTGCGCTCGCTCCCAGAGGTGCGGCGAAATCCGAAAACTTCCTGATATTCGAGCAAGACCCCTATGCACCGGCGAGCGCGACGCTTGCGGACGAAGGCGTTGCCTACATCCCCTCCGCCTGCCAGGCGGGTGCGCATTGCCGCGTGCACATCGTCTTCCACGGCTGCAAACAATCGCGCTCCGATGCCGGAGACGCCCTCATCCGCGATTCCGGTTTTGCCGATTGGGCGGAAACGAACAAGATTGTCATTCTATTTCCGCAGATTGCCGCTTCAACGCTCAATCCCAACGCATGCTGGGATTGGTGGGGCTATACGGGGCAAGATTTTCTGACGCGTGACGCGCCGCAGATAAAAGCCGTAGAGGCGATGCTGTCGCGCCTCGCAGAAACTCCGGCGGCCAATCCACCAAGTTAAGCCATCACCTTAAATTAACGGTAAACTAAGATTCGATTCGGCATATGTCCGGATTGCGATGGCGTCTCAAGCAGGAGAGAATCCCATGAAAGCCGCGCGAGAGTTATCCCGGCCTGCCATAATGGCGGTGGGCCTCACAATCGCCTCGCCAGCTCTCGCAGCTGCACCGGCAAAAGCAGCCGGCGGCTGGCTCGCTTCGGCTTGCGGGTTTACCGGAGCCGATTCCGCTCTTCTCGTCGCGGTGCTTGCCGGCTTGAGTGCAGCCTTTGCGACGCTCGCCATAATTTTCCGGCAGAAAGCCAGATCCTTCGAGCAGCAATCGCTGCGAACCGCGACGCGGCTCGACACGCTCACGACAGTCGAAGCCAACTACCATTCACTTGCGGCCATCGAAACGCAAGCCTGCGTGATCTGGAGCGATGGCCATCCCCGCCTTGCGCTGCACACGCTGCAAAGCACGCTGGGCGTGCCCGCGAAGCTCGCCCAACTCTTGCGGTTCGGCTCGTGGCTCCATCCCGACGACGCGGGCAGAGTATCTGCCAGCCTGACCCGCCTGCAAACTCGCGGCGAGGCTTTTGTTTCCAATGCCAGCACATTGGAGGGCCATGTTATAGAATTGGCTGGCACGGCATGCGGCGCAGACACGGTGTTTCGCATCAGGCCTTTTTCACCGGTGAACAAGGAGCTCGTCCGCTTGATTGGCGAGAACAAGCGCCTCAAACAAGCGGTGTACGAGCGCGAGAAGCTTCTCGACAGCTTGCCTGTTCCGGTGTGGCTTCGCGATGCCAAAAGTGCGCTGAGCTGGGTCAATTCGGCCTATGTGGGCGCGACCGGCGCGAACTCCAGGGAAGAGGCGCTTGAAAAGCAGATCGAGCTCTTCGAGACGAGGCAAAGGCAGGAGCTTCACCGGCTGAGCCAGACCAAAAAATCGGGACGCATTAAGCTTCAGACCGTCGTCAACGGCGGCGTGCAGATTTACGAAGCCATTGCCGCGCCGCTCGAACGCGGCAGCGCGGGAGCGGCCTTCGACGTGGCGCCCTTGGTCATTGCCAAGGATGAGCTGGAGCGCCAGATGGCTGCCCACAGCCGCACGCTCGACAAGGTCTCGACCGGCGTTGCCATATTCGGCGCCGACAGGAAGCTCGTTTATGGCAACGATGCCTTCGCCAGAATTTGGTCGCTCGAAGATAACTGGCTCCAGGAGAAGCCCGGCGCCTCGGAATTTTTCGACCTGCTTCGCCAGCGCAGGCTGCTCCCGGAGCAACCGAACTACCGCAGATGGAGGGATGACCGGGTTCTCAACTGGGACCGCAATCGCACCTTCGACGAGCTTTGGCACCGGCCGGATGGCAAGACGGTGCATGTCGTTACCGATTGCCGGAGCGATGGCGGCGTCACATTTTTATTCGACGACGTGACGGAAAAACTTTCTCTTGAGCGTCAATACCATAGCCTCATCGAAGGTCAGCGGGAAACGCTCGATCACTTGAGCGAAGGCATTGCCGTTTTCGGCGCCGACGGACGCTTAGCTCTGTTCAATCCAGCCTTTCAAATCATCTGGAATTTGGCGGGCGCAGCACTTCACGAGTCGCCCCACCTCGAAGAGATCATAGCTCAAAGCGAGCCGATGGCCCCGGACCCCCAGTTTTGGCGAACGCTGCGCGATGCCATAACCGGCATGCCGGATGCACGGGACACCTTCAGGGCCACAATCGGAAGGCAGGATGCGAGCTATCTCGCCTATACGGTCACGCCGCTGCCCGATGGCGGCACCCTCGTCACCTTCGCCGATGTGACAGACAGCAAGCGCTTCGAAGACGTCCTTTTGGAGCGCAACGAAGCGCTTGAAGCCTCGGACCGGTTGAAAACGGCCTTCCTCTCGCATGTGTCCTATGAGCTGCGCACGCCACTCACGAGCATCATCGGCTTCACCGATCTTTTGGCCGAACCCGTAATAGGGCCCTTGAACAACAGGCAGCGCGACTACCTGAATGACATCAAGACCTCAAGCCAGGCCCTCCTCAACATCATCAACGACATCCTCGATCTCGCGGTGATCGACGCGGGCGCACTCGATCTGAAGCTGTCGCCGGTCGATCTCAAGGGCGCCATCGAGGCCGCCGAACTCGGCGTGCGCGAGCGCCTGTCGCGGGCCAAGGTTCATCTCGACGTCCACATCGCGAAGGAAGCGGCCATCGTGATGGCAGACGAAAACCGCCTCATTCAAGTGCTCTACAACCTTCTCTCGAACGCCATCGGCTTCTCGCCCGAGGACGGAACCATCACGCTTTCCTGCCGCAGCGAAAGGAACGGCATCGCCATCAGCGTGCAGGATACCGGACTCGGTATCCCCGAGGAGGAGCAGGCGACCGTGTTCGAGCGCTTCGAGTCGCGCAGTAAGGGCTCGCGCCACCGCGGCGCAGGCCTCGGGTTGTCGCTCGTCAAGAGTATTGTCGAGCTGCATAAGGGCCGCATCAATTTGCGCTCGTCGCCCGGAGCCGGGACGACCGTCACCGTTGTCCTGCCCCGCAGCCACCTCGCCTTACAGCAAAAGTCGCAGCCGGCCTTGGGGAATTCCGTTGCGAATGCGGCCACGCAATCTTAGCGGATTGCGCTTCCGGCCGGCATCCTACGCACATTTCCAAGGCTTTAACGAAGCCACTTATACAAAGGCTCATCAATGGTGACCTACGCTGTATAATTCCGCATCCGGTTGAATAGCTCGCAGGCGTCACCCCGGAAAGCGCTCTCAGCGCTTATCCGGGGTCTTGCAACATTCGAAGCGCCCGTAAAGACCCCGGATAACGCGCGCGGGGCGCGTTTCCGGGGTGACAACAAAGCGCCGCGAAGCATTCAACCGGATTTCGTGTCATACCAGCAGCCAAAAGTGTTGCCCGCTCCGGTGCAGCGCCGTCATGGCGCGGCGATCCAAGAAACTGGCCCCGCCTTTGCGGGGCCGGAGCCCCGGTTGGTCAAACTTTATGACCCCTGGTATTAGGTGCCAATCAACCGGGCTGCGACAAGTCCGCGAACGGAGTTTCCTAACCAAATCCGGCTGGCACGCGGCAAGTCCGCAATTCTTAATATTGCCTCCTTTGCGCGGCCGGTATCGAGCAACTCTGCACGCAAAGTCCCCGGCAAGAGCCCGCAGGTAAGCGGCGGGGTCAACAGTTGACCGTCGATTTCGGCAAAAAGGGTCGTGAAACTGCCCTCGGTCAGTTCATTCCTCTCATTAAGGAATACAACCTCATCGCAGCCTGTGCGCTCGTGATATGCCTTTCGCATCCGATCATAAAAGGCTCTTTCTGTCGTCTTGTGATAGAGGAACAGATTCGACGAACTGACACGCTCCTCTGCAATCGTGAACCTGAAGTTCAAATCGGCGCCGCTGTCCTGAAGCGGCGCGCTCGTAATTGAAATGTTGCCCTGCCTGCTGGCCGTGAGCCGTACACGATGCTCGCCGCCGGGAAGTGTTTGAGCATGGCGATGCACAGCATTCTTGACCCCGCTTTCGTCCAGCTCGAACCCAAAATAGCTTGCAGACTCCAACAGGCGGGCTAGATGCCGTTCAAGCAAGATATAGCCAAGTTCCGGTTTCCAAAGCAGCGTCTCAATCAATTCGAATTGCGGTAGAGGCGGATCGGCTAGAAACCGTAGCTTCAAAAGGCATTCATCGAATTCGCCATCGGCATTGGAGTCGGCGACGATACCGCTACCGATGCCGATTTCTCCGCGTCCATCAGCGTTAATCACCGCCGTTCGAATAGCCACGCTGAATTGGGCTCCGCCCTTCGGACACAGGTAGCCCAGGGCGCCGGTGTAGACGCCTCGCGGTTCATCCTCTAAGGCATTGAGAATTTCTATCGCCCGGATCTTGGGTGCCCCGGTCACCGATCCTGCCGGAAACAGCGCATGCAAGATTTCTCCCAGACCAGCATCCGCAGCGAGTTCGGCTTCGACCCCGGACGTCATCTGATGCAAAGTCTCAAATGTTTCGACAGAAAAAAGATCCGTTATACGCACCGATCCCATGGTTGCGATCCTTGTCAGATCGTTTCGCATTAAGTCCACAATCATCAAATTTTCCGCGCGGGATTTGACATCGGCGCTTAGCCAGGCTCGGGCCTTGCTATCGGATTGCGCGCTGAGACCGCGAGGGGCCGTTCCTTTCATCGGCCGGGTTAAAATGTGCGAACCGTCAATGCGCAAGAAAAGCTCAGGCGAAAGCGAAAGAATTGTAAAATCTTCCGCCTCAATCAGGCATCCGTACCGGACGCGCTGATTATTCCGGAGATCCCTATACAACGCACCTCTGTCACCTTTGAACTTAAATCCGGCTTTAAAGGTCAAGTTTAGTTGATAGATGTCACCAGCTATGATATAATCAAGCGCCCAATGAAATTTACAAATGTATTCATCGCGCGTTATACTTGTGTATAAGTTACTAATACTACATTTATTGCCGCCGTTGTCCAGAACGACATCTAATTCTTCCTTTGTTAGAGCTTGCGCTTCTTCAAACAAACCAAACATAAGTAGGGGAAGGCTTCGTTCGGAAGGCATTATTTTGAACAGCCTGGGCTCGAACAGATATCCGAGTTCAAAGCTGAAGTATCCTGCCGCGTAAAGGCCGCTTTTCCAGGCGCCTTCAAGTTCCACAAGTGCCTTTTCCACTTGTGCTTGAGTATCCGCCCTTATTATTTCAATAGGGTTCCGAAAGAGCAGCCCAACACCGTCCGGTGCGCGATTGTCGAAGAGGCAACGATACATAAGAAGACGATATAACGCGAATTTGGGGGCCAAGCTAGTATGTGTGCGGCTTTTGCCGACGCCACACCTTGGAAATTATCGCCCCTCACCGCTTTCCTCCCGGCGAGAGAGGGCAGGGTGAGAGGGTCTTTCCAACGCTTCCATTAGCACGGAAAGTCTTAGGCCCGCCTTCGTGCAAGCAAGGCCTTATGGATCGTCTCAAACTGCTCTAAGGTCTTGTAGCGGACGATAATCTCCCCAGCCTCGCCGCTACCGGGATTGATGACCACCGAAAGACCGAGCGCGTCGGACATCTCGCGCTCGGCCGCGCGCGTATCCGGGTCTTTCTGCGGAGCGGGCTTCGGCGAGCCTCCCGGGGCCGGTTTGCGCCCCATCACCAGCGCCTCGACGTCGCGAACGTTCAAGCCTTTATCCACGATCTCCTTGGCTATCGCCTCCGCCTCTTCGTGCCCGACGAGCGCGCGCGCATGTCCGGCGCTCAGCGAGTTGTTGCGGACAAGCGCCTGCACGCTTTCAGGCAACTTCAAAAGCCGCATCGTATTGGCGAGATGGCTGCGGCTCTTGCCGATGATCTGGCCCAGCTCCTCCTGTGTATAGCCGAAGTTCTCCACAAGCTGACGGTAGCCGCCCGCCTCCTCGATCGCGTTCAGATCGGCACGTTGGACGTTCTCGATGATCGCAAGTTCGAGTGCTTCCTGGTCTGAAAGCGAGCGAATAATGACCGGGATCGTCCGCAGCGACGCGAGTTGGGCAGCGCGCCACCGCCTCTCTCCCGCCACAATTTCGTAATGGCCGGGCACATTCTTTATCGGGCGCACGACGAGAGGCTGAACCAATCCTTTTTCGCGGATCGAATCGGCGAGCTCTTTGAGTTCTTTCTCCGCGAAATTCTTGCGGGGGTTTAGTTCACTGCGCCGCACACGATCTATCGGTACGTCCCGCGAATCGCCACCGGCCGGGATTATCCTCTCGTTAAACGGCACACTGTTTCCGGTCAGCGACTCCAAGCCGCGGCCAAGCCGCTTATTTGTGACGGGTGACGGCCCTAACGCCGCGGTGCCCGATCTTGATTCCATCTCGCTTCTCCAGCTCACTAGAAATTGCAATGTCCGCAAACTGTACCGATACCAAACGCCAGAAGTCTTGAGTGGCCGTGCCGTCGTCCCTGCACAGGCTTGGACCCAGTAAATACTTCGCTATCTCTTTGTCTTCTTTACTCTTTTCCTTAGCGATTACTGGATTCCCGCCTTCGCGGGAATGACAATTCATGGGTCACCATCAATGACCCTTGGTATGAAATGTCATCGCGAGGCGGCTTGCCGCCGTGGCGATCCAGAGCGGCACGGGAGACCGGACCCTGGATCGTTTCGCTACGCTCGCAATGACGCTGACCCTACGCTGCGGCTTGAGCCGCAGCCCGCTCCCGGTTAATCATCTCCGCCGCGAGATCCATATAGGCGCGGCTGCCGGCGCTCTTGTGATCGTAAAGAAGCAGCGGCTTACCGTGCGAGGGCGCTTCAGCGACACGCACATTGCGCGGGATGACCGTCTCATACACCTTCTGCCCGAAGAAGCTGCGCACCTCCGTGGCGACCTCATCGGCGAGCTTGGTCCGGCTGTCGTGCATGGTCAGCACCACGCCATGGATTTCGAGGGACGGATTGAGGCTCGACCGCACGAAATCGATGGTTTCCTTGAGCTGGGTGATCCCTTCGAGCGCGAAGAACTCGCACTGCACAGGCACCAGCGCCGCATCTGCCGCCGCCAGCGCATTCAGTGTCAGGATGCTAAGCGAGGGCGGGCAATCGATCAGCACATAGCCGAGCCGGTCTTCGGGGGGCCGATCCCGCTCGGAGGCGCGCAACGAGTTAATCGCGTCACGCAAGAAGTAAGCGCGGTTCGGCGCGGCTGAAATCTCTGGCTCAAGGCCGGCCAAGTCCCTCGTCGAAGGCGCAACGAAAAGCCCCGGCACTGCCGCGGGCGTCATCGCCTGTTCGAGGGCTGCGGCGCCCGCGAGAACGTCGTAAGTGGAGACATGCCGCGCCTCTTCTGGCACGCCAAGCCCGGTGCTGGCATTGCCTTGGGGATCGAGGTCGATCACGAGCACGCGCTCGCCGACCGCCGCCAAAGCCGTGCCGAGATTGATTGCTGTCGTCGTTTTGCCCACGCCGCCCTTTTGATTGGCGATCGCGAACACCCGAAGTTCTCTATCGTTTCTGTTTGTCACTGCTCGCCATCCCGTCTGAGCACCGGTCTCCCGATTTCCAAAATCTGTCCTTGCGCATCGCTGATGCTGGGATGGATTTTCAAATCGAAAACCCAGCGTTTCCGGGCGTCAGCGATCTCTACTCCAGCCTCACGGCCTTTCAAAAACAACCCGGCTGACGCAGTACCGATAAACGGCAGGGCTAGCTCCAAGAGCGCATCGAGCGGTGCCAGCGCCCTTGCGGACACCACATCGGCAACCGGAACCGCGCCTGAGGCCGCCGCAGCCTCGATGCGCGCGTTGTGCACGCGGGCAGGAGCGCCTGTCTGACGCACCACCTCCGCGAGAAAAGCGCATTTGCGAGCGCTGCTCTCGATGAGGTGCACGAAGCACTCTTTCTGATTCGCAAGCATAATAGCAATTACAAGCGCTGGGAATCCCCCCCCAGATCCGAGGTCCACCCATATTTTCGCATTCGGCGCGAGCGCCAAGAGCTGCGCGGAATCCGCAAAATGCCTTTGCCAGAGTTGCGGTATTGCCGTGGGCGCAACGAGATTCACGGCCTTCTGCCACTGGATCAGCAGGTGCTCGTAAAGCTCAAGCTTTTCCACTGTTTCATGTGAAACGGCAAAGGCTCGCGCGAAGCCGGCCACGTTTTCGATCCGTAACTGCTTGCTCACAATGGTTTAACCCCCTGATGTTCCTGCGGCGACCCAGCCGCAGATCTTATGCGCGCTTCGGCGTTTCCTGTGAAACCGGAAAAGCCCGCGCGAACACGCCTCTTTTTGACCGGACCGCTACCCGGCCAGCATCGTTCGGGCTATGATGAAGTTAATCTGCGTTCCTCGTTTATCCATAGGAGGCCCCATGCCAATGTCCCGCGCGTTCAAAGCCTGCGTGCTGGTCCTGACGCTTCTTCCTACACTGAGCGCCGCCCCGGCCGTCGCGCAAGATTATTGGTCGCTCTCCTGCGGCGATCTCTGGTATCAGCGCAACGCGATCTTCGCCCGCAACGGCTATTGCTTCAAGACGGACCGTGCACTCCGGGTATTCGGTAACGCGAATTGCCGCTTCTGGGTCGAGGCCGACGTTCCCATGTCGCGCGGTGAGCATCAGCAGGTGGAAATCATCCGTGACGTCGAGCGGCAGAAGGGCTGCCAGAATTGAGGATGCGCGCATTTTGGCTTTGCCTGTGCTTCTGGCTGGCCGCGCCGGCCGGTGCGCAAACGCTGGACCAAAAAGCCCAGGCGCTCGTCGATGCCTATCCTGATTGGCTCGCGGGCTACAACGGCGAGGACCTGATCTGGAAGGACGGGAGCAAGATGCGCTTCGGCGAGGGCCGCGAGGACAAACCGCCGGACGAGCTGCTCGACCGGCCGGACATCGCCGACATGTTCCGCTGGCCCTATACGTTCGGCGCCGTCGGGCTCCCGGCTGCGCCTGAAGCCGATCCCGGCCGGGTTCGCAACGAAGCTTTCTTCGAGAAGATGTACGGCCAATGCCAGAAACGCCCGCCCGGCGGCTGCGCGAGCGTGACCTGTTCATCTGCGCGACTTGAACGCGTCGCCTGGCTGCCGAAATCGGGGGGCGGCTCCATGCAAGCCTCGTCCGTGAACGGCGTTGCCACCAAGCTACGCCTCGTGGCGGCAGAGCTTGAAGCGCTCGGCCCCGGATTCTCGCGCTACCTCGCTCCGAGCGGGGGCAGCTATGTCCCACGCTGCATCGCGAGGACAACGCGGCTCAGCGTCCATTCCTTCGGCATCGCCTTCGACATCAACCCGCTATACGGCCAATATTGGCAATATGGCTTGCCGGGCGCGCTCGACGAGGGCCAGGTGCGCGAGCGGAAAATACCGCTCGTGTACAAGAACAAGATCCCTATCGAGATCGTGAAGGTCTTCGAGAAGCACGGCTTCATCTGGGGCGGCAAGTGGTATCATTTCGACGGCATGCATTTCGAATACCGCCCCGAATTCCTCGCGCTGAAGACAATTGTGGAGAAGTGACATCGCATCCTCTGCCAAAGACCGAAGCAATCCGGAAGTCACGGGCACCGCGCATTGACGTCTGCTCGCGCGTGTTGCATGTGAAACAGCGGGACCGGCGGCTCCTTGGTGAAACCGTGAACGCACTCGCTAAACAAAAGATGACGGTGGAAGAGTTCCTCGCCTGGGCCGATGGCCGCGAAGGTCACATTGTCAGCCAGGGGGAATTGAATCTCGATCCCCCCGGCTTCACAGTCGAGGCCGGGGAGCTTTTTCCCGAAGCTCACGCCTAAGCCGCGCGGCTCGCCTTGCGGATATGCGCAAGCACAAGCATCAGCGCGGCGGGCGTCATGCCGTCGATGCGCGAGGCCTGCGCGAGCGTTGAGGGCCGGTGGCGTTCGAGCTTCTGACGGAGTTCGTTCGAGAGGCCTGAAATCGCCGCGAAATCGAATGCGGCGGGAATGGCAACGGCCTCATCCTTTTTAAAGGCGACGATGCTGGCCTCCTGCCGGTCCATGTAGACCGCGTAGCGTGCGTCGATCTGGAGGCGCTCGGCTGCAGCCGCCGGAATCGCGGAAAGCTCGGGCCAGACGCGGGCCAGCGCGGCTACGCTCAAATCCGGGAAGGCGAGCAGGTCGAAACCCGAACGCCGCCGCCCGTCGCGATTGAGTGCGATGCCGTAACCCGCCGCCTGGTCCGGCGTCAGCGTCAGGCTTTCGAGAAGGGCGCGCGCCGAAGCCAGCGCTTCCGCCTTCGCCGCGAAAGCCGCCCCGCGCGCAGAGCCAACACAACCGGCACGCGCGCCGAGCGGCGTCAGCCGCTCATCCGCATTATCGGCGCGCAGCCGCAGCCGGTACTCGGCCCGGCTCGTGAACATGCGATAGGGCTCGGACACACCGCGGGTGACGAGATCGTCGATCATAACGCCAGTATAGGCTTCGGTGCGCGAGATTACAAAATCGGCCGGCCGCCCGCCCGCCTTCAGCGCGGCATTCACGCCCGCGACAAGCCCCTGGCCGCCCGCCTCCTCATAACCCGTCGTTCCGTTGATCTGCCCGGCGAGGAACAGCCCCGGCAGCCGCTTCACCTGCAGCGTGGGCAACAACTCGCGCGGATCGACGTAATCGTATTCGATGGCGTAGCCGGGCCGGATCACGGCGGCGTTTTCAAGACCGGGGACGGTCTTCAGGAACGCGCGCTGCACATCCTCGGGCAGAGAGGTGGAGATGCCGTTCGGATAGACTGTGTGATCGTCGAGACCCTCGGGCTCCAG
>JBKQOR010000053.1:0-21573 GCA_052145435.1 Rhodomicrobium sp.
AAGGGCGCCATCTCCGCGAGGATCTCTTCATCCATGCCGCAAAGATGGCATCGTTCACGCTGAGTTCAACAGTTCAATGTTCTCGAACTATCTGCCTTGCGCGCGGGTGCCGCAACTATGTTTTCGAAGACCGCTTCTATTCGAATAAAAAAGCCCGGCGGTGAGCCGGGCTACTTAGTTAGCGGCGCTCCTCTTCGTGCCGCTCTTCGTGCCGGCGCTCCTCTTCGCGCGGGCGCTCCCCTTCGCGCGGTGTGAGACACGGGGCTGCCGTGAGGACACAGCGCTTCAGGTCGAGAAGATTATTCTCACCGACGCGGGCCGGGTCGCAATGCTCATCGATGACGATCGCTGCGGCGAAATTGATGTACCGTTCGCCGTGCTCGTTTATCACTTGCTCTTGCCATGACTTGATGGCCGCGGCGCGGGCGGTTTCCTGGCGCGCGTCAGCGTCGCCAGCTGCGTGCATCGGTTCGCGGCAGTGGCGGCCCCGGCCGCCGAATCTTTCGGCTTCCCGCCAGATGTGGCCATCATCCCTTTCGGGGCGCCGCCAGCGTTCGCCCTCATCCCTTTCGTGGTCCCGCCCGCGATAGCCCTCATCCCTTTCGTAGCGCCGTCTGCCCTCGCCGTAATGTCTGAAGTGGTGCCGCCAGTGGTGCCGCCAGCCATAGCCGTTTTCTCTTACGAGGCGCCAACGCCAGCGAGGGCCCTCGTCGATTTGCCGGTCTCGCCAGCAGTGGCAGACGACCCTTTCGCGGGGACGCCAGCCGTAGCCCTCTTCTCTTTCGCGGAGCCGCAAGCGGTAACCCTCTTCTCTTTCGCGGCGCCGCTCACGGTAGCCTTCTTGTATTTCGCGGCGGCGCCGGGCGTATGCCTCTTCCCTTTCGTGACGCCGCCGGGCGTAATGCTCTTCCCTTTCGTGACGCCGCCAGCCAGGGCTGTCGTCTCTACCAAAAAGCTGGGCATCTGCTGAGCCGGTTAATGCGAGGCCTGCGAGAAGTGCGATAATCGGATATTTCATGATCCGTCTCCCTTTTTTCCTTGCAGCGTCCGTGGGTTGAAACATCGTACCAGTTTCATTAACCATAGCCCAATTCAGCTTCATTTTCCTTTGTTTTTTCTCAAAGAAATTTGAAGGCACGGCCCCCCTCGCGCAAGAAGGTTGCGAAACGGCGAATAAGGACGATTTTGTCCGAGGCAGGCGTACCCGGATAGCTGGCTGAGCAGCCTACTTATACCAGAGGACATAAGTGCTAACCTGAATGGTGTCATTCCCGCGAAGGCGGGAATCCAGTAATCCCAACGGTAACGGTTTGCGGAAACAGTGACATAGCGAAGCGATTACTGGGTCACCGCCTATGCGGGGACGACGCAGGGACCGGTCAAAACTTGCGGCGATTAGTATTACTTACGGAGCCGGCCGCAGGAGTACGTGGCGTTTCTTGCCAAGTGAAAGCTTCATGACGCCGTCTTGATTGAGGTCGTCCGGGGTTAGCATTTTGCGCTCGTCGGTGACCACGACATCGTTCAGGCGCAGCGCGCCGCCCTTAATCAGGCGCCTGGCCTCACTGGTCGACGGTGCAAAACCGACTTCGACGTTGGCATGCAAAAAGCCCATCGGCAACGCGAGGTTTTTCGTTGGAAGTCCCTCCGCGGACTCGCCTTCCTCGAACGCCTTGCGAGCGGTCTCCGCCGCAGCCTCTGCTGCCGCGCGCCCATGCATGAGCGCAGTTGCCTCGGTCGCGAGAACTTTTTTCGCCTCGTTGATCTCCGAGCCAGCGAGTGCCTCGATGCGCGCAATCTCGCCGAGCGGCAGATCTGTGAAAAGGCGCGAGAACCGCACCACGTCATCGTCCTCGGTGTTGCGCCAGAACTGCCAGTAGTCGTAGGGGCTCAACATGTCCGCGTTCAGCCAGACCGCGCCTTTGACCGATTTGCCCATTTTCGCGCCGGACGAGGTGGTGAGAAGCGGCGTGGTCAGGCCGAAAAGCTCGCGGCCCTCAACGCGGCGCGCAAGCTCGATGCCGTTCACAATGTTGCCCCACTGGTCCGAGCCGCCCATCTGCAGCACGCAATTGTAGCGGCGGGCTAGTTCGAGGAAATCGTAGGCCTGCAAGAGCATGTAGTTGAATTCGAGGAAGGTGAGCGGCTGCTCGCGCTCAAGCCGGAGCTTGACCGAATCGAAGGTGAGCATGCGGTTGATGGTGAAATGCCGCCCGTATTCGCGCAAAAACTTGATGTAGCGCAGGTTTTTCAGCCACTCGTCGTTGTCCACCAGGATCGCATCCGTCTCGCCGTCTCCGAAGGTCAACAGCTTCGTGAACGCGGTCTTGATGCTGGCCTTGTTCGCGTCGATTTCCTTCTGGGTGAGCAGCTTGCGCGTCTCGTCCTTGCCGGAAGGGTCGCCCACCTTGGTCGTGCCGCCGCCCAGCAGCACGATCGGCTTGTGGCCGGCCTTCTGCAGGACCCGGAGCATCATTATGCTGATGAGATTGCCGGCATGCAGGCTCGGCGCGGTGCAATCGTAGCCCGCGTAAGCGGTGATCGGGCCCTTCGCCGCCGCGGCTTTCAGGCCTTCTTCGCTGGAAATCTGATGCAAATAGCCGCGCTCCCTTAGAACTTGGATAAAATCCGACTGATTTTTTGCCGCGGCATGCATGAAATCCTCCGTCGTCCGATGCACCTCGACAGACACACGAGGAGCGTGTAGCAGAAACGTCACCATGTACGGCATTCGCGTTTTGCGTCAAGCGAGGCTTCATGAAGGCGATCGGGCTAATGAGCGGCACCTCGATGGATGGGATCGATGTTGCGCTGATCGAAACGGATGGCGAAGCGATCCATTCATTCGGGCCGGCTTCGGAATATTCTTACTCTCATGCCGGGCGCCAATTGCTCCGCGAGGCGATGATATCCGCGCGCGGATTGAAACGCCGGGACGACCGCAGCGGCGTGCTAGCCCTCGCGGAAAGCATGATCACGGAGAAACACGAGGAAAGCGTTAGGGACTTCGTGGCCGCTCATGGCATCGAGCTTTCCAGCATCGATGTGGCGGGATTTCACGGGCAGACGGTGCTTCATCGCCCTAAGGCGGGTTTGACTGTGCAGCTTGGCGACGGACCCGGCCTCGCCGCGGCGCTGGGACTTCCGGTCGTCTACGATTTCCGCGCCGCGGATATGGAGGCCGGCGGCCAGGGCGCGCCGCTTGTTCCGGTTTTTCACCGCGCCTTGGCTATGGACGCGAGGCTGCCGCTGCCCGCCGCCTTCGTCAATATTGGCGGCATCTCAAACGTAACCTTCGTTCCCGATGGGCGGGCGGAGGAGCTTATCGCCTTCGATGCGGGTCCCGGCAACTGCTTGCTCGACGATTGGGCGCTTCGCCACACCGGCGAGCCGCTCGACCGCGACGCGCACCTCGCCTTAGCGGGCACGGTCAACCGGCAGGTCCTCACTGGCCTTCTCGCACATCCGTATTTTGCGGCGCCTCCGCCTAAATCGCTGGATCGCGGCTCGTTCACCCTGGCTCAGGTCGAGAGCTTGTCTCCTGCGGACGGGGCTGCAACGCTCACAGCGTTCACCGTCGCCGCGTTGGCGGCCGCAGCCCGGCTGCTTCCGGCGCGGCCTGAAGTCTGGATCGTGGCGGGCGGGGGCGCCAGAAATCCTCATATGTTCGAGGGGCTTCGACGCGTGCTCGGGTCCAATACCATAACAGCGGACGCAGCGGGCTTTAGCGCCAGCTTCATGGAGGCGCAGGCTTTTGCCTATCTCGCCGTGCGCCGTCTCCGCCTGCTTCCCTCAAGCTTCCCGGGCACGACTGGCGTTCCGGAGCCGGTTGTGGGGGGAGAAGTGGCTGGAGCGCATCTTTCCGGCGGCGATCGCCACTCCGTCTAGCTAGATGGAGACGCGAGCGGCAAGGCGCGGCGAAGCTTCGCTTGGAACAATGCAACGGCTTAACCGTTGGCGGGAAAACCGGTTGGCGATTTCTAGTCTTGCCTCGAATTTTTACAACGGCCGCCGGACAAATCAGGGAGAAAACGAATGCTTCGTACGCTGATAGTCGCGGCACTCTCTTTCGCAGTTCTTGCGCCCGGCGCGGGCGGTGCTTTTGCACAGCAGTTCGGCACCGCCGCTGAAGCCAAAGCCATGGAAGAGCGAGCAATCGCCGAACTAAAGGCTAACGAAACCGCGGCGCTCGCCAAATTTAGCGAGCCAAGCGGCGAATTCAGAGATCGCGACCTTTACGTGTTTTGCTTCAACACCCCGACAGGCATATTCGATGCACACCCGAACCCAGCCATTAAGGGGACGGACGTCAGAACGCTGAAGGAAAAAGACGGTACCCCACTCGGTCAAAAATTATTCGATGCGGCGAAAGCTGCGAAGGAAGGAACCGTCGCCACTGTGGACTACAATTTTCCCAAACCCAACACCACCAACCCCGTTCCAAAGGAGTCGTTTGTCGCCAAGATCGGCAACGAAGCGTGCGGCGTCGGCTACTATAAGTAATAGAATCCGTTTGATTGCTTCAGTCCCCCCACCCCAACCCTCTCCCCGAGGGGAGAGGGAGTCCGCTAGCGTTGCGGCTGCATACCTTCTCCCAATCGCGTTTGCTTGCAAACGCGATAAGTTTGAGATGCAAGCTCGCCAAGGCGAGCTTGCGCGGAGAAGGACCGGATGAGGGGGCGCAGAAAAGCTACGAGCGTCATTCCCGCGAAGGCGGGAATCAATTTATCGTTCCATAACAAGCCATTAGCATGGGTCCCCGCCTCCGCGGGGACGACGTTGCCGCCCGGATTTCGAGCGTTTCACCTGGTTCGGCAATTATCTCACACGCTCCTTCGCGGGAATGACAGCATTCAGGTCAGCACTTATGTCCCCTGGTATAAGCTCGCCAAGGCGAGCTTACTGCGAGAGGGCTGGGGTGAGTGGTGTCTTCTGCGGTGAAAATCGCTAAAGGCCGGTATAACCTTCTCGCTACCGCAATTCCGGCCTATCCGGAAACGAGCACGCTCTTGATGTTCACGAACTCGCGGATGCCGAAATGCGAGCATTCCCGCCCGTAGCCGGAGTGCTTCACGCCGCCGAAAGGCATCCGCGGATCCGAGCGCACGGCGCCGTTCACAAAGCTCATGCCGGCTTCCAGCAGCCCGGCGGCGATACGCTCGCCCCGCTCTGCGTTCGAGGTGATGACGCCCGAGCCGAGGCCGAACTGGGAGTTGTTGGCGATGCGGATCGCATCGTCCTCGCCGCGCGCTTCGATAATGGCGGCGACGGGGCCGAATACCTCCTCGTCGTGAGCGGGCTGGCCCGGTTTCACATCGCTGAGCACCGTCGGCGGATACCAGGCGCCCGGCTTATCCGGGATCGCTCCTCCGCAAAGGAGCCTGGCGCCCTTGGCGATACTCTCCTGAACCTGCCGGTGGATTTCGTCGCGGGCCGGAATGCTTTGCATCGGTCCGAGCCTTGTCTGCGGGTCGCGCGGGTCGCCCATCGCGATGGCCTTCATCTTCTCTGCGAAGGCTTTCTCGAAGGCCTCCTTCACCCCTGAGACGACGATGAAACGCTTGCCCGCAATACAGCTCTGCCCGCCGTTGACCATCCGGGCGGCCGCGGAGACTTCCGCCGCACGGTTCATATCGGCATCTTCAAGAATGAGATAGGCGTCGCTTCCGCCGAGCTCCAGCACGCACTTCTTCAGATTGCGGCCCGCGGCCTGGGCGACGCTCTTGCCCGCCGCCACACTGCCAGTCAACGTCACAGCGGCGATTTCGGGGCTATCGATGACGGCTTCCACATCCCGGCTTGGGATGAGCAGCGTGCGGAAAACGTCCGCGGGAACACCGGCGTCGCGGAAGACTTCTTCGATGGCAAGTGCGCAGCCGGGTACGTTGCTCGCATGCTTCAGAACGGCGGTGTTGCCGGCCATCAGAGACGGGGCCGCAAAGCGGAACACCTGCCAAAATGGGAAATTCCAGGGCATGATGGCGAGCACTGTGCCGAGCGGGTTGAACGTTACGAAGGCTTTTGGGCCGCCCATGTCCACCGGCTCGCGCT
This sequence comes from Rhodomicrobium sp., assembly GCA_052145435.1. Lineage (GTDB taxonomy): Bacteria > Pseudomonadota > Alphaproteobacteria > Rhizobiales > Rhodomicrobiaceae > Rhodomicrobium. The sequence goes on from JBKQOR010000053.1 coordinate 6,052, forward strand.
CAAGAAAGCGCTCGGCATGCCCGGCGAAAAAGTCGCAGTTGAATGCACATTTCTCGATCTCGCCGAGGCCCTCGGTTCGCGTCTTGCCCATCTCGGCGGTCATAAGCTCCGCGAATTCCAGCGCGCGCCGCCGCAATATGGCGGCCGCTGACTTCATGCATTTTCCGCGCTCTGAGAAAGGAAGCCGGCGCCAATCGTCGAAAGTGACGCTAGCGGACCGCGCAATGGCAAGCGCCTCTTCGCGCGAATGCCCCCGATATGCTTTGCCCGGCTCACCGCTCGCGGGGTTTTCCGTCTTGAATACCGGCCTGCCATCGGCGGCGTCTGGTGCTGACATCTTGGCCTCGAAAAAAAAGGGGATGCTCTGAAATTCGCGCATGGGGGGAGAAGTTCCCAAGCCGGGTCGCTTAAATCTCAGCGCGCGGCTACATCGCCAAGAATTCGCCCGGCTTCCTCGAACAGCCCGGGGTCAACTTGGGCGTCCGAGGCTCGTGCGTTCTCCTCGATTTGCTCCGGCCGCGTAGCGCCGGTAATCGCCGATGCAACATTGTCCAGGCGCAAAACCCAGGCGAGCGCGAACTGGGCAGAGGAAAGGCCGGCAGCGGCCGCGAGCGGTTCAAGGCGCTCTACGGCGGCGAGCGTCCGGCGTTCGAGCCAGGCTCCCCTAAGGAAGCCGCCCATCTCGCGGCTCGATGCGCGCGTTCCGGATTGCGGGGCTTGGCCTGGCTTGTACTTGCCCGTCAGCACGCCCTGCGCAAGCGGCGACCAAACGATCTGGGAGATTCCTTCGTTCTCGCAGAGCGGAATAATTTCAAGCTCCGGCTTCCGCCAGAGCAGGGAATATTGCGGCTGGCTCGAAACGAAGCGCACAACGCCGGGGATTTCGAGCGCGGCACGAACGCCTTCGGCCGGCCATTCGGAAAAGCCCGTATATCGCGCCTTTCCCGCCTGAACTACCTCGGTCAAGGCTTGCATTGTTTCGTCGAGCGGCGTCTCCGCGTCGAAGCGATGGCACTGGTAGAGATCGACATAATCCGTCCTAAGCCGGGCAAGCGAAGCATCGATTTGCTTATGGATTTGTGCGCGCGAGAGGCCGCCGCCGGTATCGGACATCGGGAAATAGAGCTTGGTCGCGAGTATGTATTTATCGCGGGGTATGCTAGCCAGCGTTTCCCCAAGAAGCGCTTCCGCGGCGCCCCTGCCATAGACGTTTGCGGTGTCGATGAAATTAATGCCAAGATCGAGCGCCTTGTGAATGCAGGCCCGCGACGCCGCTGCGCCGACCCCGCCGGAATAGGTCAGCCAAGATCCGAGTGCGATTTCCGAGACCAGGAGAGTGCTCGCACCAAGCCTCCGGTATTTCATAAACGCCTCCGTTTTTTAGCTCTGCACGCTAAGTCTCGATAATTTCGCTATTCATGCTACAAGGGCCGGCGAAAAGCTCACGCTCCCCGCTCCCGCTTACATCCTGCTAACCACCGGCAGCCTCCAAAGATGCATATGAAGTACAAAAGACGAACCCTTCTCTACGCTGCCGTTGCGCTAGCGTCCCTCATCGGCTTGCCGCACCACGTGCATGCGCAGCGTGCAAACGATCCCGCAGGTGCTGCGCTGATCGGGTCCGGATCGCGGTTTCAGCCCGTCATCGGCGAACATGGCATGGTCGCAGCGCAAGAGAAGATTGCCGCGCAAGTAGGCGCGGATATTTTAAAGGCCGGAGGCAACGCGGTGGATGCCGCCGTCGCAACGGGCTTCGCGCTTGCCGTGACGCATCCTCAAGCCGGCAATATTGGCGGAGGCGGCTTCATGCTGATCGCGCTCGCCGATGGAAAGAAAATCACGTCCATCGATTATCGCGAAACCGCGCCACACGCCGCCACGAAGGATATGTTCCTCGACGAAAACGGCAATGTCGACCGTGAGCGCGCACGCTATAGCCGGGCTTCGGCAGGCGTGCCCGGAACGGTGGCCGGTTTGCTCTACGCTCTGGAACACTATGGCACGATGCCGCGCGAGCGCGTCCTGGCGCCAGCGATCAAACTGGCGGAAGACGGGTTTCCGGTGCCTTATGGATTGGCTTTCGCCCTGGAAAAAAGCCGCGAGCGCTTTGCGAGCGACATTTCGAGCCAAGCCTATTTGGAGCACCCGGACGGAAAGTCTTTCCGCGCGGGCGAGGTTCTCAGGCAGCCCGATCTTGCGAAAACGCTTCGGGCCATTCGCGACTTTGGCGCGAGCGGATTTTACGATGGTCCCGTCGCCAGGCTGATCGTCGAGGAGATGAAGCAAGGCGGCGGCCTGATCTCCGCCGAAGACTTAAAAAATTACCGCCCCATCGAACGCGAGCCGGTTCGCGGAACCTATCTCGGCTACGATATCGTATCCATGCCGCCGCCTTCGTCCGGAGGCGTGCATGTCATTCAAATGCTGAATATCCTCGAAGGATATGAACTCGCCAAGCTTGGACACAACACCGCCGATTCGATACACCGGCTCGTGGAAGCCATGCGCCGCGCTTACGCCGACCGCGCAAAATATCTTGGAGATCCCGGCTTCGTTAAAGTGCCTGTCGCGGGGCTCGTAAGCAAGGAGTATGCCGCACAGCTCCGGGCGGGCATCGATCTTACCCGCGCGACGAAATCCGAGAATGTCTCCGCGGGAAGACCGCCTTCGCCGGAAGGGGAGCAAACGACGCATTTTTCGATCATGGATAAGGCCGGCAACGCGGTTTCGAACACCTACACGCTCAATCTCGCTTTCGGCAGTGGATACTCCGTCGACGGCGCGGGCTTCTTTTTAAACAATGAAATGGATGATTTCTCGTCGAAGCCCGGCTCGCCGAATGCGTTTGGCCTCATCGGTGGCGAGGCAAACGCCATTGAACCCGGCAAGCGCCCGCTATCCTCCATGGCGCCCACCATCGTGCTTAAGGATGGCGCACCCTATCTCGTCACCGGCAGCCCAGGCGGCAGCACCATTATAACGGTGGTGCTCCAAGAGATTTTGAACGTGCTCGCCTTCAATATGAATGTTGCAGAGGCAACGGCCGTGGCGCGCATTCATCATCAATGGCAGCCCGACGCCGTCATCACCGAACGCGGGGTTTCGGACGACACCTTGCGCATCCTCGAAGCAAGGGGGTTCATTCTTCCCAAGAATGCCGATGGAACCTATCAGCACCGGGTACTGGGGCGCGCGAATTCCGTCACGAAAGCTGACGGCTATTTCTTGGGGGCTGCCGATACGCGCGACGGAGACGGGGCCGCGGTTGGGTTTTGAGCGCCGGACCGGCTTCGCGATGACGCCCGCGTCCGTTGAGACTCGCAATGATCGAGAGCCTGTCCTGACCGGGAAGTCCCCCCTCACTCTGTCTCTCTCCCCGCAAGCTCGCCTTGGCGAGCTTGCGGGGAGAGGGCTGGGGTGAGGTCTTTTGGGGCGATTCCGATATATCGGGGCAGGCGCTAGTTCGTGACGAAGCAAGCCTTGTCGCCGCCGACGCCCTTGATTTTCTGGCAAAGTTCCATGGCTTCCTGCCGTGTGCCCAACGGACCGGCGACGGCCCGGTAGGTTACGCCCTTTGCACCGAGATCGGCAATCTTCGACGAGAGCTGCACGCCGCCGAGCACAGACCTATACTTGTCCGTTAGCCCGGGCAGGTCCCTCTGAATTGCTTTCTCGTCGGGTGCCGATTTCAAAGAAACATAAAATCCGCTTGCCGCAGCCGGCGCCGATTCGGAATGTACAGGCGCGGGCGTGCGAGAAGCCGTCCGCACGGGTGCTGCTCTCGGAGCAGGCGCCGTTGCGGTGGCGAACTGTTGCTGTGAAGGGCCAGACACAGGTTTAAGGGGCGCCGCCGCCGGCTGGCTTGGCGCAGGAGCGGTGGCATTGCCGAACGGATACGGAAGCCCGTTGTCTACACTGACGATGCTTGGGGTGATGACCGGCCGTGCCGCATCGACCTTAGTGCCGTCAGGCCTATAGCTCTCGCTTCGTACAACGGTAGGCTGATCCGGTCCAGGACGCCCGTTTTGCGAGGACGGCGCAGAAGGAGCGTCGCCAGTGTGCTGCGCTCTCTTCAGGGCCTCGTCGATCCGGTCCTCTAGCGAGTTACCCATGGCGGGGGGAGGCGCGAAGGCCTGGGAAACTGGGGCGGGCGGAGGAGGAGGCGGTGCGAACGATGCGACCTGAGTTCGCCCATCCGGCGTCAAGCGCTCATAGATAGCCTTTTCGCCATTGGGAAACTGTCTTCCTCCTGGGTTTCCAGGTATTTGCTTGGAAGGCCGGCTATCGGCATGGATAAAGGGTGTAGCCTTGTCTGAGCCGCCACCTATCACCGACTTATAAAGATACACGCCGCCAACGGACACGGCGACGGCACCGGCGAGTAGAACTGCGACGAGCTTTTTCCGGCCGCGCTTTTGTGCGCCCGGGTGGTCGTCATGCTCAAAATCGTCCTCATCGCCGAAAAAGTCTTCGTCGAGTTCGTCTCCGTGAGCTGCAATCGGCGGATGGCCGTCTCGCATTTCCTCGCCGTGAAAGTCTTGCTCTTCGCCAGGCCAGCTTTCCTGCGGCTCGAAACGCGGATCGAAACGATCCCGCTCATAGCCTTGCGGCACGCCATGCGGATCGTATTCACCTGGATTGTAGGACTGGGAGGGCGGCGCGTATCCGCGATCCATCGGCGCCTGAGGGACCATCGGAGCCTGGGGCGGGAAGCCGCGCTCCGGCTGTATGGGCCGCTGCTGCGGCGCCTGCCCCTCGGGCAAGAAAAAGCGCGACGCTTGGGTTTCCTGGGCGGCAATCCGCGCGGCAAAACCGCGCTCGTAATCCTGAGCCGGCGGAGGCGCGTCCCGGTGATGGTAATCCTGCTCCTCACGGCGGGGAGGAGCTGCCGGTTGCATCATGGCCGCGCGCGCCGCGGCGGACTCGTAGGCCTCCGGACGGTAGCCGGCCTGATTGCCATACGGATTTTGCTCGTAGCCCGAGGGCGCCGCCGGCTCACGGGAGAAAAGATCGTCCCGGCCGCCATCGCCGTAGGGCTGAGGCTGAGGTACGGGCTCGTAGGCCTGTGGCGGCGGCGAGTATGGGGCCGCGGGCTCCACATAGGAGCGGGGGATGTCCTGCCGCTGCACGGGCTCCTGGTAGTACCCTTGGGGAACTTGCGGCGGTTCGTAAGCGCGGGGCGGCTGCGGTGGCGCAGGAGGGGGAGGAGCCTGCTCCTGACGCGGCGGGGCATAGGACTGCCTGCTAAAGCCGGAATAGGCCGCTTGCTGGGGCTGGCTCTCCCGGCCTCTCTCGCCTTGGTATGGGCTTCCGCTATCCCGATTGCCCGACGCCGGTTGATCCCACCTTTCGTCGCGATGCTGCCTTTTGGAGGCCGTCCAGGCGGGCTCCTCTTGATCAGCACGACGTCCGCGGCGCGATGCCGAATCGTCATTCGTAGACATCGAATAGTTTCCCTCCACACTGCACTTGATGGGACGTTGGCTATCTAACGCATTTCAGAAATTGCTTCTACGCCAAGCAAATTCAGGGAAGAGCGCAATATCCGTGCGGTTGCTGTAATGAGCGCGAGACGCGCGCCAGTGATATCCCAGCTTCCTTCGACCATGAACCGCAATTGTGGCGACTCTTTGCCTCGTGTCCAGAGGCTGTGGAACACAGCCGCAAGGTCATGGGCGAAAAAAGCAATTCTGTGCGGCTCATGTGCTTGCGCCGCGCCATCAACGGTTCGAGGAAACTGCGCGATCTTCTTAATAAGTGCAAGTTCAGCCTCGTCGCGAAGCAAATTCAGCTTCGCACAAGCCAGAGCAGACGGAGCAAGATCGATTCCAGGAAAGCCTTCGCGAGCCTTCGCGAGCACCGAGCAAGCGCGAGCGTGAGCATATTGGACATAGAATACAGGATTATCGTTCGACTGCTCAACCACTTTTTCGAGATCGAAATCGAGCTGCGCGTCGTTCTTGCGGTAGAGCATCATGAAGCGCACCGGCCCGGGCCCCACCTCATCGACAAGATCGCGGGCGGTGATGAAGGAACCCGCCCGTTTCGACATCTTATAGGGTTGGCCGCCCTTGAAGAGCTTGACGATCTGGCAGAGCTTCACATCGACATCCGCCTCGCCGTCCGAAAGCGCCTTCACCGCCGCCTTAAGCCGTTTGACATAGCCGCTATGATCGGCGCCGAGCACGATAATCATGTGCTTGAAGCCGCGTTGGTATTTGTTGCGGTGATAGGCGATGTCCGGCGCGAAATAGGCGTAGGAGCCGTCGGACTTTAACAGCGGGCGATCCTCGTCGTCGCCAAATCCGGTGGAACGGAACAGCGTCTGGTCGCGGTCCTCCCAATCCTCCGGCGCCTTGCCTTTGGGCGGCTCGCGGCGTCCCACATAGACGAGGCCCTTGGCGCGCAGCTCCTCGATGGCCTCGCGCACCTGATCGGTCTCGCCTTCCGACAGCGAACGCTCCGAGAAGAACGCCTCGTGGGTGATGCCAAGCGCGGCGAGATCGTCGCGGATGAGGTCCATCATCATCGCCACGGCCTTGGCGCGTACCTTCGGCAGCCATGTCGCTTCTTTCATGCGCAGAAGGCGCTTGCCGTATTCTTTTGCAAGGGCAGCGCCCACGGGCTTCAAATAGTCGCCTGGATAGAGGCCTTCGGGGAGAGCGCCAATGTCTTCGCCCAGCGCCTCGCGATAGCGAAGGTAGGCCGAGCGTGCGAGCACGTCCACCTGGCCGCCGCCGTCGTTGATGTAGTATTCCCGCGCGGCCTTGTAGCCGGCAAAATCGAGGAGATTGGCGAGCGCATCGCCGAACACCGCGCCGCGCGTATGGCCGACATGGATCGGCCCTGTCGGGTTCGCGGAAACGTATTCGACGTTCACGGGCTCGCCACCGCCAATGTTGCTGCGGCCGTAATCTGTGCCTTGGCCAAGCACCGCGCGCAAGACGCCGGGCCAGAATTCCGCTTTCAAGGTTAAGTTGATGAAGCCGGGCCCAGCGACCTCGGCTTTCGCGACATCGGCGGTTTTTGCGAGCTTCTCCGCAATCTGCGCGGCAAGTTCTTTCGGGTTTTTGCGCGCGGTCTTGGCGAGCACCATCGCGGCGTTGGTGGCAAGATCGCCGTGCGCAGCCTCACGCGGCGGCTCGACCACGAAGCCGTCGAGTTTTGCATCGGCGGGAAGGACGCCATCAGCGCGTAATTTTTCAAGGACGCTGCGAATGCGGTCTTCGAAAATCGCAAAAATGTTCATGGACCGTGTCATAAGCGCTTCGGGGAAACTGCGCAATCTCCGGGATTGGCTGGTTTCAGAGACGCGATGCCGCGCTATCGGTTCCAGCGCCTGGGTGCTGGAGGACGGCCTCGCATGTCATCAGATCGAGGTGGGCGCCCCCTGCATTCTTGAAGAACGTTATATCCAGAGGCGACCGGCGGCCGGACACGCTCCCGGCTGCCAGATCGTAGAGATCGCCAAGCACATCCGCTTCTTCGATCGCGCCGTTGGCAACGGGCTGCAGGATGTCGCCTACGCCGCCGAAAGCGGATTCCCGGCGGTCCACAAAGACGAGGGCGCGCCGCGCGGCGTCATCGTCCGCCTCGCGGGTTTGCGGCGTATAGCCGCCCACGAGATCGAGGTGGACGCCCGGCCTCAAGTTGGCCCCTTTGATGAGCGGCACCTGCGAGCGTGTACAGGCCGTGATCACGTCTGCCTGCGTTACCGCCGCGTCGAGGTCCCGCGTTGCCGCTGCGTTCATTCCCTCCTGCTGGAGCCGGGTTGCGAGCTGCTCTGCGCGCGGGAAGGTGCGGTTCCAGACCAGTACGCGGTTCAGCGATGGCCTCACCGCGCGGTGCGCGCGGACAAGCCAGGGCGCCATGCCGCCGGCGCCCGCGACGAGCAGAGTTCCGGGATCGGAAGGCGCCAGAAATTTGGCACCGAGAGCTGAGTCTGCCGCGGTTCGCCAATATGTGATCTCGGTTCCGTCGATGACGGCCAGCGGGCGCCCATTCGAGCCGTCGAACAGCACACAGACCGCTTGCACCGCGGGCAGCTTTCCTGTTGAAAGATTGGCGGGGAAGCTTGTGATCAGCTTACTCGCCATGTACCTGCCCGGGTCGGCGGCGTGACGCACGAAATACCGCGCGTTCTCGCTGCCGAGATGCGCATCCTGGATCTCGATCTTAGGCCGGCGATGGGCGGCCTCCAAAGCGGCAATCAGGACCGGGAAGGTCAGAATGCGCCGGACCTCGGCAGCGTCGATAAACCGCATAATCGGCTCCGCGGTTGTAAATCCAGCCCAGCCTAGGCCAAACCGGGCGCTCTTTGAAGCCCCAACGCTTGCCGCGAGTGCGGCTGTCAAAACTCGCGGCTGCGCAGCGTTGCAGGCACAAGCGAGACCGTCTACTCTTTCGAAGAGCCGCTTTCAGACAAGTATTTGCATCGGCGGCCGCCACTATCCGGAATGGGGCAGCATTCTTTCACGGATGCGGATAGGACGGCGCTAGAGCAGTCCATTTACCCGGCGCATTTGGAAGGTAGCTACGAATGATTGAATACTGGGCACGGATCGGGTTCGCGGCGGCCCTGCTTTTACTGGCGGGCGCGGCCCGGGCCGAGGAAAAGGAAGTCGCGGTTATTGAATTGGGGAGCGCGGGTGAATGGGGGCTTCAACACGGAGGTTCTGCCGCCGGCCCTAACGTGGCCGTGGAATTTGACGTTATCGACCATTGGCTCGAAATCGAAGCAGGCGTAACGCCCCTATTTTCAAACGGTCAGACCGAAATTGGCACCGATCTCGTGTTTAAGAAACCTTTCGATCTGTCCGATTCCCTTGAGTTCTTGATCGGTGCCGGGCCGGAATGGGTGCATAAGGCGAGCAGCGAAAAGCCGGCAGATTCAGCCGCTGGTGAGGCCATCCTGGAATTGGTTTACTTTCCATGGGCAGAGCACAAGGCCGGGTTTTTCATTGAGCAAAGCTACGGGTACGATTTCGGCAAAGGGCACGAGCAATCGCTCGGCGTGACCGGCGGGCTGCACATCGCTGTCCCATGACCGGGCGCGACACGTATCGGCCATGCCGGCTAAGGGCCGCAAAGTCCTATAATATAGTTGCAACAGCAACTCATAGGAGCCGCCATGATCGACCATACCGGCATAACAGTGAGCGACTTTCAGCTGAGCAGGCAGTTCTACACAAGTACGCTCGCGCCGCTCGGCTACGCATTGCTCATGGAGGTTCCGGCGGCGGAAACCGGCGGGCAGGATGCGGCGGGCTTCGGGGTGGCGGCCAAGCCGGACTTTTGGATCGGCGGCGGAACACCGAATGTGCCGCCCGTCCATATTGCGTTCCACGCCGCAAACCGCGCGCAGGTCGACGCGTTCTACAAGGCCGCCATCGCCGCGGGCGGCCGCGATCATGGCGCGCCCGGTCTGCGCCCGCATTACCACGCGAATTACTACGGCGCCTTCGTGCTCGACCCCGATGGGCACAATATCGAGGCGGTTTGCCATCAGGCGGAGTGAGCTGCGCGCAACAAAATCACAGAACCAATAAATAATGTTTGGGAGCGGTCAAGATTGCTCGCTCCCCTTTATGTTGATACGATTGCAGGTGTATGCACAATGCGTTTCCGTCGTCGAAACGAATTGTTATAGTTTCATCCGATGAAATGTTCGCAGTTCTTATAGTATTCGTTATGAGGGAACACAGTTCATTCCTATATTGATCCATTCCAAAAGTTAGTACTTTTTCAGTTTTGAAAATCTCAGGCCAAACCAACGTCGTTAATGCTGCTCTTCCATCGAAATCTAAAATTACGTAGTCCATAACAAAATTGACCGAGGTCAGGCGGGCCTATCAATATAGATAGCCATCCTCCTGCGTGCTCTAAGAGTTGAGGATCAGTTGCTTTTGTCATTGCGATAAAACTAGCTAAGCGTTCCCCCGAAAACCCTAGCGTGCGTCTTCAGCGCGAACATATCGGTCATGCCGGCGACGAAATCGCCGACTGCGCGCTGCCGCCCGGCCGGATCGCGCGCGATGGCCGCGGCGAGCCCGGCGTCGAGATGCATCGCGTCCGGATGCGCGGAGAAATATTCGTAGAGCGCGCGCAGCATCGCTTGCGCGTTCGCCATTTTCTCCTCGATGGCGGGATGGCGGTACACCTTTGCAAACAGAAAGCGCCGCAGCGCCGCGATATCGGCGGCCATGCCGGCCGAGAACTCAGCGAGTGGCGCGCCCTGCCCGCGCACACACTCGATACAGGAGGGCTTCGCCGCCGCGATCCGCGCGCGGGTCTCGGCCAGCACGTCTTCAACCATGGCGGCGATCATGCGCCGGATCGTCTCGTAGATCAGCGTTGTGTCCGGGATATCGGCGTAGCGCGCGCGGACCAGAGCCAGCGTGCGCCCGGCCATCGGCACCTCCGCCAGCTCCTTCACCGTGATGTAACCCGCGCGGAAGCCATCGTCGATGTCGTGGTTGTTATAGGCGATGTCGTCGGCAAGCGCCGCGATCTGGCCTTCGAGCGAGCAATAGGTGTCGAGGCGGAGGTCCTGGATTTGCATATAGGCGCGGATCGCGTGCGGCATGCCCTTCTCCGCATAGCGCCCGAGCGGGCGGCCATCGGCGCCGGTCAGCGGGCCGTTATGCTTGACGATGCCTTCGAGCGTTTCCCAGGTCAGGTTCAGCCCCCGGAACGCGGCGTAATGGTGCTCCAGATGCGTCACAATCCGCAGGCTTTGCGCATTGTGGTCGAAGCCGCCAACGGGCTTCATAGCCTCGTTCAGCGCATCCTCGCCGGCATGGCCAAAGGGCGTGTGGCCAAGGTCGTGCGCGAGCGCGATCGTCTCGACCAAGTCTTCGTTGAGGCCGAGCGCGCGGGCGAGCGTGCGCGCGATCTGCGCGACCTCCAGGCTGTGCGTCAGCCGCGTGCGGTAATGGTCGCCCTCGTGATAAACGAAAACCTGCGTCTTGTGGATGAGCCGGCGGAAGGCGGTCGAGTGCACGATGCGGTCGCGGTCGCGCTGGTAGACCGTGCGCGTGGGGCAGGCCGGCTCATCGTGAAACCGGCCGCGGCTCTCCTCTGGATGCGCGGCGTATGGTGCAAGCCCGGCCATCGTTCCGTCTCCTTCGGCTTCGCCGGTTGACATTGACGCGCGAACATCCAAACTCTTCATAAAGGTTCAAAAGGGGCGAACAATCGTCATGACGAACGATGCGAACATAAGCGTGAGCGAGCGCGCCGCCAACCGCATTCGCGAGATTATGGCGGAACAGGCCGCCGGGAACGTCCTGCGCATCAGCGTCGCGGGCGGCGGCTGCTCGGGTTTCAAATACGATTTCGAGATCGTGGCCGCGACGAACGAGGAGGACCTCGTCATCGAGAAAGCCGGCGCGCGCGTGGCCATCGATCCCGTGTCCGTGCCTTATATGGCGGGGTCCGAGATCGACTTCGTGGACGATCTCATCGGCGCATCCTTCAAAATCCATAACCCCAACGCAACCGCGTCCTGCGGCTGCGGCACGTCCTTCTCGCTCTAGGCGCGGGCCCGCGTGCTGAAAATTGGCACCTGGAACGTCAATTCCATCAAGCAACGCGAGGCGGCTTGCGCGGCGTGGCTCAAACAAGCCGCGCCCGATGTGCTGTGCCTGCAGGAGCTCAAGTGCCAGACCGAGGGCTTCCCGCGCGGCACTTTCGAAGATCTTGGCTATAATTGCGCCGTGCTCGGCCAGAAGTCGTTCAACGGCGTGGCAATCCTTTCGAAGCATCCCATCGACGAGACCGTAATGGCGCTTCCCGGCGACGCGAGCGACGGGCAGGCGCGCTATATCGAGGCGGCGATCTCGCTGCCCGGCGGCAAGGCGATCCGCGTCGCGTCCATTTACGCGCCGAACGGCAACCCGGCGCCCTCGGAGAAGTTCGATTACAAGCTGGCCTGGCTCGGCCGCCTCAGGGCGCACGCGCAAACTCTGCTGGCTTATGAAGAGGTGCTGGTGCTCGCCGGCGACTACAACATCATCCCGCGCCCGGCCGACGTCTACAACCCAGCGGCGTGGGCCGAGGACGCGCTGTTCCGCCTCGAGTCGCGGGCGGCGTACCGGCGCATCTTGCATCTCGGCCTGACCGACGCGGTGATGGCCTGCGATAGCCGTGCCGGGCAATACACCTTCTGGGATTATCAGGCCGGCGCCTGGCAAAAGGATCAGGGGCTGCGGATCGACCATATCCTCCTGTCGCCGCAGGCTTTGGCCCGGCTTGCAAGCGCGCATATCGACCGCAAGCCGCGCGGCTGGGACAAGCCATCGGACCATACGCCGGTTACGGTCTCGCTCGATTTGTAAGCGATGTCCGGCCGCGGGCAGCTCCGGCCATGCGGCATGCAGCTAACGGCGAAATTTGACCCCATCCGGAACAAATGCCCATTGAGCCCCTCAAAGCGCTATTGGAGGCTGCACACACCCTCATCCTCAACTTTGAAGCTTCTCGGCTGCTCACCCCGCTGCCAAATCTCCCACATCTGCAGATAGGCCGTTTCGATGCGGCGCCGGAACCGGTCAGTATCGAACAAAGGATGCGTTGGACGGTTCGTGTTCAGCCTGCGCCGATAGCCTGCAAGAAGGGTCGGATCACGCGCCAGCTGCAACGCCAGCGCTTCGTAAGGCGGATTTTTATTTCCACTCGCCGCAAAACTCGCGAATTTTCGCACTTTCACCCGGCAACTATGCGATTCAAAACTCCGTTAAATATATTTCCAGCCCGGAATTAACCCTATTAGGGCGCAGGCGCCGGCACGCCGCTGAGCTTTGATTTTATTTTGAGCGATCAGTGACTTAGCGCGATTAAGCCTTTCGCAAGGTGCCTTCTCCTAACGTTGCGCTTTAAGGTAGCGGCGTTGCGGGGGGCGGAGCAGCCATGGTCGGTCGCAGCAATCGTAAACAGCATCCGGCCGCGAAGCCGGGCATAAAACGAAGACAGGCCAGCTCCCCAGTGCGCGGGATCGCCGGCCGGGGAAGCATGCAACTGGCGTCCATTGTGCGGGTGACCGCGGTTCACCGCGGCTGCAGCCGCGCGACGAGCTCGGGGCTCGGATAGGAATCGGCCGGCAGCCCGAATTTCAGCTGCGCCTTCTTCACGCTGGCGCGCGTTCCGATGCCGAGCTTCCCGTCGACGTCGCCGTTGTAAAAGCCGCGCGCCTTGAGCAGTTGTTGCAGCCCGACCGTCGGCTCGTATCCAAAGGGCACCGCGGTCCCGCGCGAAACCGGCGGCGCGCCCGCGACCCGCGTTGCCAGATAGGCGACAGTCGTCGAATAGACGAGCGACTGGTTCCATTCGAGAAAGACCTTGAAATTCTGGAAGGTGAGGAAAGCCGGTCCGTGGCGGCCCATGGGCAGAAGCAAAGATGCGGGAAGCTCGCCCGGAATATTGCTCCCGTCTGCGATCCGCACGCCCCTTCGCAACCATTCGCTGAGCGGGTGCTCGATGGTGAGATCGGCCTCGGCCCAATCCATGCTTTCCGGGACCTGCACTTCCTTGAGCCAAGGCTCGCCGCGCCGCCATCCCAATCCGTTGAGATAATTCGCTGTCGAAGCCACGACATCCGTGGAATTGCGGATCAAATCGGCCTTGCCATCGCCCTCGTAGTCGATGGCGTATTTGAGGTAGATGGATGGGACGAACTGCGTCTGCCCGATCTCACCCGCCCAGGAGCCAACCATCTCGCCGGGCGTCAAATCGCCTTTTTGGATGATGCGAAGCGCGTCCAAAAGCTCGGCGCGGAACTTCTCGGGACGGCGGCAATCGTAGGCGAGCGTGGCGAGCGAGGTCAGCGTCGGCAGATGTCCGCTATCGTGACCGAAATCGGTTTCGAGCGCCCAAAAGGATACGATCACCGGAGCCGGCACGCCGAACTGCTGTTCGACCTTGCCGAACAGCGCCTTGCGCTCGGAGATCAGCTGGCGGCCCTTGTCGATCCTGTATTTCGCCGCCATGCGGTCGGAAAATTGCAGAAAGCTTTGGCTAAAGACGCTTTGCCGGCGGTCGCGGGCGATGATGCCTTGGTCGAGCGTCACGCCATCGAGCGCCGAAAGCGCGCCTGGCGAGATACCGCTGGCGCGCGCTTCGGCCTTGAATTCCGAAAGCCATCTTTCGAAGCTGCCGGTGTTTGTGCATGCGGCGCTGCCTTCCGCCGCCGCGGCGAAAGCTAAGCCGGCGATTAACGCGCGGAGCAAGGGCCTTCTCATGATCGCCTCCAGCAATTTTTTGGGGACACGGCTTTTCACGGACATGACCGGGATGACACCCGGCAATGGGGCGAAACGAAGGCGTTAGCGCGCGTTATTCCCGCCGCGGCCGGGCAAAGCTAAGCGGCGCGGCGACGGTGGATGGATAGATCGCGGATCGTGGGGTTGCGCCCGGTGAGCGGGTTCTCAGGGTCCCATTTGAGCGAAATGGTCTGGAAGCGCGCCGATAGGGCATCGTAGATCAAAAGCTTGCCGGCGAGCCGCTCGCCGATGCCGAGAATTTCCTTTATGACTTCAACCGCTTGAAGCGTGCCGATGACGCCCGCGACGGGGCCGAGCACGCCCGCCTCCTCGCAACTGGCAACGGCTCCTGGGGGCGGCGCCTCTGGAAAAACGCAGCGGTAGTTCGGCATCGGCTGGCCAGACTCGTCAGTCTCGTAAGCCCGGAATGTGGACACATAGCCGTCGAGCTGGCCCAGCGCGCCAAAAACCATCGGCTTCCTGGCGAAGTAGCACGCATCGTTGACAAGATAGCGCGTGGCGAAATTGTCGGAGCCGTCGGCGGCGATATCGTAGCGGGAGACGATTTCGAGCGCGTTCTCTGCCGTGAGGCGGAAGGGCATGGCCTCTGCGGTGACATGCGGGTTGAGGCTCCGGCAGAAGGCCGCGGCGCGCTCCGCCTTAAGGGCGCCTGCGTCGGCTGTGGTGTAGATCGCTTGGCGCTGCAAATTGTCGATCGATACGCGATCGTCGTCGATGATGCCGATAGTGCCCACCCCTGCCGCCGCTAGATACATGATGAGCGGCGAGCCGAGCCCGCCTGCTCCAACCACGAGCACGCGAGCCGCTTTGAGCCGCTGCTGGCCCTGGCCGCCAATCTCTTTCACGAGAAGGTGCCGTTTGTAACGCGCGATTTCATCGGGTGAGAGCACTGTCGTCTCCGCGAAGGGTGGCATTTCCATAAATTAGCAAGCCCTGAAAGGTTTGCACCGGCGAAAATCGAATCCGCAAAAAAATTCACTCGCCGCAAAACCGGGGCTGACGCTTTCAGACGCCGGTTGAAATAAGGATAGATATTGGCCGTGCCATTGGCCAGCAGCGCGCGGCGGCTTCATTCCGGAACTTGATTACCCCGATGTTTCCGCCAGTGACCGTAAAGCCCCCTCACCCTGTCCAACCGATAGATGGGTGACATTTTGGACCGGATGGATGGGTGACGGTTTTTTCCGTTTTCATCGGGCAGTTTCTTTGTTCGGCTGAGGGCCGTTTCTCCGTCCCGGCCTGC
>JBKQOR010000054.1:0-4710 GCA_052145435.1 Rhodomicrobium sp.
GCAGGGTGATTCAAAGAACCGCACCCAAGCCGGGATGACAAGGCGGGCAAATCGGATTCTATAGCAAAGCCACCAATGCTGGAGGTGGCTTGATGGCTCGAACTCTATGGGATGTTCTTGGCGCAATCGCGGATCGGCGGGGCCGCAAGGGGCGGCAGTTTCCGCTGCAAGCGATCCTTGCCATCGCCATTGCGGCGATGCTCGCCGGCGCCAACGATCTACGCGCCATTTTCCGCTGGGGGCGGCGGCTGAAGCCGGAAGCGCTGGCATTATTTGGCATCGAGCGTGCGCCGTGCCACGCCACTTATCATTATGTTTTTCAATCGCTTGATGGCGACGCCTTGGCCAAGGCTCTTGGCGGGTTCGCCCGCGGCGATGCCCTGCCGGGGCATATTGCGATTGACGGCAAGACGCTGAAAGGAAGCCGGCGGCTCGACGCCAAGGCCCTGCATGTGCTCTCCGCCTTCGCCACCGCACTATCCGCGGTCATCGGCGATATGGTCGTTGAGCCCGGCCAGAACGAAATCACCGCCGCGCTTGCGTTCCTGAAGGAACTGCCGCTGGAGGGCGCGGTTATCACCGGCGACGCGATGTTCTGCCAGCGCGAAATCTGTCAGGCCATCGAGGATGGCAAAGGCGATTACCTGTTCGTGGTGAAAGATAACCAGCCCCAGCTGAAAGCCGGTATCGCCGAAAGCTTCGGCGCCCTTTCCCCCTGTGGGGCCTGCCGTCCTGCCACCCGATGTGAAGACGGCGGAAACGGTTGAGAAGGAGCACGGCCGCATCGAAATCCGCAAGATCGCGGTCAGTGCCGAGGTAATCCCCCACCTTGCCTGGCCCGGCGCCGCTCAGATTGCGCGCATCGAACGCACCCGCGAGATAAGCGGAAAAGTCAGCACGGAGACCGCCTATATTGTCACCAGCCTGACCGCCGCCGAGGCCGGCCCCGAGCGCTTGCTGGAACTATCGCGCGGTCATTGGGCCATCGAGAACCGCCTGCATTATGTGCGCGACGTCTCCTTCAACGAGGATCGCTGCCGCGTCCGCTCAGGAGCGCGCGCACTCGCCGCCGTCCGGAACCTGGCGATGTATCTTATCCGCTCCCAGGGCCTGTCCGTGCCAGAGGCGCGTGAAAACTTCCGCGAAGATCGCGCTCAGGTCATCGCCCTTGTCACGGGCAGGATTCTTTGAATGGCCCTGGCCATGACGGCCCAGGGATTGCATCGCACCGGATGAGTGTGCAACAGTGCGCCGGGCACATCGAAACTTAGGCGGGGCGGCACACGTGTTCCGGGGCGTACATTCGGCAATCCATGCATCTGTCGCGGCACTCACTTGGTGGGTGCTTCAGCATTGGGACCGGCTGCAGGGCTATCTCGCAGACTATAAAACCTATGCGCTTCCAGCCGTGCTTGCCGCGCTTGCTCTCCTGTTCCGCATGAGCGACACGCTCTCGAAGACGATTTTGGAGAAGATCCCCTTTTTTTCGCGCACACTACGGCGCGTTCTGAGCGGAAAGGACTTCATCGAGGGGGATTGGCCCCTGGTTGTCATCGATATGGCCAACCAGAAGCTGCTTTATCTGGGTTTCCTGCGCATTGTGTATTGCGAGGGTCAAATTTGCGTCTCGGGCAACGATTGGTACCCAGACGGCAACCACGCACAGGCTTTCCGCTCCATGCAATCGCTCTACCGCGACCGGACCTTGCATTATTGGTACGAGCAAGGCGCGTCGCCGTACAAGATGGATATGCGCGGCTATACAGAAATATATTTCTTCCCAGCCGAAGGCTTGGCCAGGCGTCACGCGGGAAAGTTTCTCGATACCCAGCACACGACCGACATCCGCTTTTATGCCAAAAAGCACCGATACCGGCCATTCCAGCGCCGTTATGGGCCAGATGACATCAGCAAGAAGCTCGAAGCTGCGCAGGAGCTTTGGGTGCAGCTCGAGCCGAAACTGCTCCAGCTGCGAGACCGCTCGATCACTGCCGATTTCGTCTAAGGCTTAAGTACGCGGCGTTTCTGCCTTATTGCCCGCACCGTTCACCTCTAGTACACATGGTGAAACTGCAGTTTAGCTTCCGGATGAGAGGCGGGTCTCATGTTTGTGCGGCGTTGGGCGTTTGTGTGCTCCATTTTCGCGTGTTCGATTGTTATGAGCGCCGGTGCGATCGCTCAGAGCCCGCTGGCGCTGCCGGGCACGGCGCCAGCCGCACCACCCCCCGCTCAACCGGCCGCGCCAGCACCTGCCGCCGCGCCCAAGGTCGACGCTGCTGAAATTGTCAAGCGGGCCAACCAAGCTGCCGGTGCCGATATCGATACCACAATCAAGAGCTTGCAGAAGGCTCTCGACCGGATCGAAGATGCGCTCCGCCGCCCCAATTTGAAAGGCAGCGAGCTAAACCCCCTTCGCGACGAGCTTCTGAAACTGAGAGCCAATGCGGAGGAGCTCTCGAGCAAGCTGCAGCAGCCTCTCGAAGCAATCGAGGGCGAGTTTGAGAAATTACCGCCTGCACCAGCGCAGGGCCAGCCCCCGGAACCCGATCCGCAGGCACAGTACCGGGCGGAGATCACCTACAACGTGAACTATCTCAGGTCGGCGCGCGGGGCTTTGGACAGAACGCACGGGCGGATCGATCAATTCATCAGTGCGATTCAGGATATCCGGAGAAAGAACTTTGCGAACAACCTTTTTCAACCCGTAACCGGCATGTTCTCCGCGCAAACCTGGCAGACTGCACCCGAATATGCGTGGCTAGCTGCTAACCAGGTGCGCACCATAATGGTGAACTGGTGGCAAAGCATCCAAGACCGGGGACAGGTCCTCTTTTTGGCAGGCGCCGGGCTGGTTCTTTGGCTCATCCTTGGCCTTTCAGGTTTCATTGGCATCGGCAGGCTTAGACGTTGGAAGGATGATGGCGAGCCGCCATTCTGGCGCCGTGCGACTTCCGCGGCCGGGGTAATCCTGCTCAGGTCTTTGCCAACCGTTACCGTGCTCATATTTTTATACTATGCGGTCGACGAGGTGCAGGCCATGCCCAACAACGTGGGCTGGCTTTTTTACACCGGTGCGCGCGCGCTCGTCACGATCGTGGTTGTGAATGCTCTCATCGCTACCGTGCTCTCCCCGAGCGACCACCGGTGGCGTTTGATTCCCGCATCGAATGGGGCTGCCGTTCGCATTTCTGGCCTCGTGCTGACGCTTGCCTTGGTCTATAGCGCAACAACATTTGTCTACATAGCAACGCGTATCGTGCACGCTCCGTTGTCTTTGACTTTGGCACTGGCCTTGCCATCGAATACGATTGTCGCCCTTCTTGTTTTAGCCATATTGAAGACACCCATCGAAGAGCAACAAATCGATGGATTGCCTTCGCTACGCTGGCTGCGAATGCTTAGTCTTCCCGCCTGGCTTATCGCTGCCGCGATCATCGTTACCGCACTCTCCGGTTATCTTCGCCTGTCGCAATTCATTGCACAGCAGCTCATTGTCACGGGCACCATTTTAGCGGTGGTCTACCTTCTTTTCCTTTGGGCCGACGGCATCGCGCAAGCGATGGGCGACGAGACATCGGGGGTTGGCTCTTGGCTCAAGACCACCGCCCTGCTCGATCAAACCCGGCGCGAGCGGCTGGCGGTCCCTGTAAGCTTGCTGTCGAAGTTCACCGTGCTGATCTGCTCGGTTCCGCTCATTCTTCTCCAGTGGGGCTACCCCTGGGCCGATATCATGGAGCTTTATCATCAGCTCTTTTTCGGCTTTCATATTGGCAACACGCAGGTCTCGCTTGCGGCGATCCTTGCCTCGGTTGTCGTCTTCATTCTCGGTTATTTCGCCGCGAAATTCTTCCAGCAGTGGCTAGATATCCAGATTCTGAAGCCCGCCGGCTTATCCGGCGGCTTGCGCGATTCGATTCGCACCGGCGTGGGTTATCTCGGCGTCTCCGCGGCCGCGCTCATTGCCCTTTCCTACGCAGGCTTTAACCTCTCGAACCTAGCCATCGTGGCTGGCGCCTTCTCGGTCGGCATCGGCTTCGGCCTTCAGAGTGTAGTCAACAATTTCGTGTCGGGTCTGATCTTGCTCGCCGAGCGCCCGATCAAAGTGGGGGACTTGGTCGTGGTCGGAGGCGAGGAAGGCTATGTCCGCAAGATCAGCGTGCGTTCGACGGAAATCGAGACTTCCGACCGGGCAAACGTCCTCATTCCCAATTCGTATTTCATAAGCGAAAAAGTGAAAAACTGGACGCTTAGAAACAATACAGGGCGCGTGGCGATTGGAGTGGGCGTCGCCCAGGGCTCCGATCCGCGAAAGGTCAAGGCGATCCTGTTGCAAACGGCGCACGCTCATCCAAACGTCATGCGATCACCGGAACCCTTCGTCGATTTCGAGGAATTCGGCGACGACACTTTCGACTTCAAGCTGTATGCGTTCGTCTACGATTTGGAAAAAAGCGCACACACCCGGACGGATTTGCGCATTGCGATTCTCGACGCGTTCAAAGCCGCAGGCATCGTTTTGCCATCGCGGCAAACCGATATCACCATGCGCGACATAGAATGGTTACGGGATGCGGTTAAGCTGTATATGGCGAATGCCGCCGGCGCGCATCCCGGCGGCAACGGCAGTCAGGCTCACGCTAAAGCGGCAGATGCCGCCGAATGAGGCCTACGGGCTATGCCATGGCCAAGGTGATGGCGCAAATCCAGTAA
>JBKQOR010000055.1:0-3127 GCA_052145435.1 Rhodomicrobium sp.
TTGCGATTTTCGGGCCTCAAACACACGGCCTCGTATTCGAGGGCTATGGCCACGCTCATCAGAAGCGTAATCTTCCCTTCCGCCACGAGGCGCACGAGAGCCGCCGATGCGCCGCGCGGGCTGCGCAGGGCCGTCACGATCACATTCGTATCCAGCACCACGCGCATGTTTAATGATATGACATCGCGGGCGATATCGCAATCATTGTTTCCCCCGAAGCCGCCCTCATTTCCGCGCGAGCAGCACCTCGATCTCCGCCATCTGCCGGTGCTTCAGCCCGCGCTTCTCGAATTCCTTGAAATCGTTGCCGATCTCCTCCTCCCAGAGCCCGGCGCCCTTAACGCGCTGGCCCTTGTAGCGCAGATAAAGCGCGCGCGCCGCCTTGGAGCGGCCGAGAAACATCAGCGCATGCGCCTTGTTCGTGGCATGGACGATCCGCTCCGGCTCCATCGCGATGGCGCGGTCCGACGCGGCGAGCGCGCCCCTGAAGTCGCGGGCGAACAGCCGGTACCACGAAAGCGCGAGCAGCTCCGAAGCCGTGGCCGGCCCCGGCTTGCCCGCCTTCTCGCGCTCGGCTTTCTCCATCGCAGCGGCGAGCTTCGCCTGCAACGCAACCGCTTTATCGAAGTCTTTCGCCTCGAAAGCCGCCTCAACCGCCGCTTTCGCCTCCCGATAGGGCGAGGTCTCCAGCGCCGCTATGTCTCCATCCAAGCCTTTCAGATATCCAATCCAAAGCCGATTTCCTGATTTCTCAGCGAAAGGCGCAACAATGGCTCGGCCGCGCTCAAACATGCGCCGCGCCGCTTCCTTATCGCCCATACGAACGTAAAGCTTGCCGAGCTTACCGAGGCCCGCCGCCAAATCCGCCTGCCATCCGGCGTTGCCCGGATCGGATTTGGCGAGCCGGTCTCGAATGGCGAGGCTTGCTTGGAAGGATTTCAAAGCCTCGGGCAGGTTTCCTTGCTCAAAGAGCACGCTGCCAATCTTATCGTAGCTCACCGAGAGACCCCGCTGCCATCCGGCATTGCCCGGATCGGCGCGTGCGAGCCGGTCTCGAATGGCGAGGTTGGCTTGGAAGGATTTCAAGGCCTCGGGCAGGTTTCCTTGCTTCACGAGCACGCCGCCGATCCTCTCGTAGCTTAAAGAGAGATCGCGCTGCCATCCGGCGTTGCCGGGATCGGCGCGTGCGAGCCGGTCCCGAATGGCAAGGCTAGCTTGGAAGGATTTCATAGCCTCGGGCAGGTTTCCTTGGGCGACGAGCACGTCGCCCACCTTGTATAGCTGACCGAGAGATCGTCCTGCCTTCTGGCGTTGCCCCGATCGGCGCGTGCGAGCCGGTCCCGAATGGCAAGGCTAGCTTGGAAAGATTTCATAGCCTCGGGCAGGTTTCCTTGCGCCACGAGCATGTCGCCAACCCTATCGTAGTTCACCGAGAGATCGCGCTGCCATCCAGCGTTGCCCGGATCGGCGCGTGCGAGCCGGTCTCGAATGGCGAGGCTTGCTTGGAAGGAATTCAAAGCCTCGGGCAGGTTTCCTTGCTCCAGGAGCACGTCGCCAACCTTCTCATAGCTCACCGAGAGATCGCGCTGCCATCTGGCGTTGCCCGGATCGGCGCGTGCGAGCCGGGAAATGATATCTTGCCTAGCTTGATAAGACTTGAGAGCGGCGGCAAGATCGCCTTGCGCCACCTGCACATCGCCGATCCGTTCGTTGCTGACGCCAAGGTCGTATTGCCAGACGGTATTGCTCGGATCGGCTTTGGCGAGCCGGTCTCGAATGGCGAGGCCTGCTTGGAAGGATTTCAAAGCCTCGGGCAGGTTTCCTTGCTCCGCGAGCATAACGCCAACCTTGTTATGGCTCACCGAGAGATCGCGCTGCCAGCCGGCATTGCCTGGATCGGCTTTGGCGAGGCGGTCCATGCTCTCTTGCGCGCTCCGGTAGAAGCGCAACGCTTCGTGCACGCTGCCCTGGGCGAGCGCGATGTCGCCGCGGCCATTGCCGGCCCAAAAGCGGATTTCATCGGCGCCCTCGCCCGCGGCTTTCAGCGCCGCCTGCTCGAAGGCCGCCTTGGCCTCGTCCGTGCGTCCGGCGTCTTGCGCCGCGCGGGCATAGTCGTCCCAGGTGGCCGCGTCATCGGGGTCGAGGTCCACGGCCTTCTTGTAATAGTCGACGGCCTTCGCCACGTCGCTCGCGCGCGCCAGCGCGGCGATGTTCCGCGCCGAGGCGGCGGCCTTCTTGCGCCGTTCCGCGCGGGCTGCGGCTTCGGCCTTTTCCTCGGCCGCCTCCGCGTCGAGGTCTTCCTGGAACAGCCGCTCAGCCGCGGCCGTGTCGCCGGTTTTGAGCTTTTCGAGAGCTTGTTCGCCGCGATAGTCGTTTCGCGCGGCGAGCGACCTTGTGGTTTCCTTCAACGCGGCCAGCTCGCGGCGGCGCTCGTCCTCGGTGAACGGCTTGCCCCGCTCTTTCTCGCGTATCGCCAGATATTCCTTCGCCGTCTCGCCAAGCTCCTGGTCGCGGGCGCGGTCGCGTGTCAGCGCCGCCACCTCCTCGCGCAACGCGGCGGCTTGCGGATCGGCAGCGCTAGCCGCCCCTGCAAGGCAGGCCTCCGGCGCGCCACCGCGGATCAGCATTTCGGGGATTTGCGTGAAGCCCGCCTTGGAGGTTTCCTCGATCACGGTCTTGGCGACGCGGTTGAACACCTGGTCGAAATGCACATTCGGCGTGCCCGAAAGCGCGGCCAGCAGGGCGCGGGCAAAGGGCGAATGCGTGCCCGCGAGCCCGTCGTCCGCCACCTGACCGGGCTTTGTCGAGCTGACTAGCAGGAAGTTGCCGGCATCGGGCACCTTGAAATCGCGGAAGGTGAGCTTGGCCTTGGTGGCGGGCGGGCAGATCTCACCCAGCGGATTGTTGCGGCAGGCTTCGAGCACGACGATTTTCTGCTTCGCCCCGGCCAGCGCTTCCATCACCTCGTCCACGAGCACGCCGCGCGCCAGCTGCTGCCGCTCGCAATCGATGCTGGCGTCCACGGGCGCGAGCACGTTGCCTTCGGGCGCGGCCATGCCGTGGCCCGCGTAGAACACGAAGGCAAGCGCCGCGTCTTGCGACTTCGCCTTGAGCTGCGCGATTGCCG
>JBKQOR010000056.1:0-8696 GCA_052145435.1 Rhodomicrobium sp.
GCGCGCAACCGTCATTCCCGCGAAGGCGGGAATCCATTTCTCCCGTTGGGACAAGAACTTGTATGGGTACCCGCCTTCGCGGGTACGACGCTGCGGTCCAGAATTCCGGCGCCTTCGGAAAGTCCGGCAATTTCTTCACACGCTCGAATGCGGGGATCCATGCTAACCTATTGTTCCTACGATAGAAATGGATTCCAGCCTTCGCGGGAATGACGCCGCGGAAATGCTTAAGCCGGACACTCATCCGCCACAGCGGAAATATCAGGGTAATCAAGTCGCGGAAAGGCCCGGGACGGGCCTTATCCGCGATCTTGCGGCAAATAAGGGCGGCGTTTTGGGCAAGACCCCGGATAAACGCGGTGCGTTTTCCGGGGTGACATCGAACGCCGGGCCGGTGGCGCAAAAGAGAAACGACCCGGACAGCCGTGCTTTAGGCCGGCGCATCCTCCGGCTCATCGATCCGGCTATTGGTCAGCGGCGTTCTATAGAGCAGAAACTGCACCGTTTTAACCTTTGCGCCGAATATGTTTGTGAAAAACTCCCTGGAGACACGCCGCGCCGCCGTGAGCCGGTGGCCGCCATCGACAACCACCCAGCGTCCTCTCCGCCCGAGCCGCACGATAATTGGCTCAGCATTGTTATATCCGTCCCGGCGGATTGAACGCATGACGATGTCGAGGCGCTCGCTGTCCCCCCGCTCTTCGTTCTTGAAGGGGAGCTTATCGAGCGCGGAAACGGGGACCTCTATTTCGGCCATATCCTCGAAAAACTCGAGGCTATCGAGGTCAGCCGCGGTCTCGACCCACTGTACGCTCGGAATTGGACATTTAACCATCTTCCGTTCCCTCCGGCGCGATTTGAGAAACTTCTCCGATTTGAAACTTGAGTTAAATCACGATACAAAGAAAACAAGCTTGAAATGCAAGTCCGCCTCAAGGCGGGCATAAAGTAGGATTGCATCTACAATAGTCCGGGCGTACTAGCTATAAAGCTCGCGGCGCCGGGAAGAGAAATCTCACCGCCCTGAGCGTCCATAGCGAACTCCGGCCGCAGCGGCAAGTGCCAACGCGGCGGCAAAATGGCTTTATTCTGAAGTGGGAAGGTGTACCTACCCCGAGCGGGAAGGAAAATGCTTGCGGCCCTAAAGAGACGCAAACTTCGCGCAAGGATTTTAATCTGTATAGTGATCAGTTGTTGCTTTATAAAGCACCAGTCTTTTCTATTTTGTTCATAGGCAACGCTCACTAAATTAGAGGGAACAGCGTTTCTTTGAAATTAGTGCTTGCAAAACAGTAGAAATATGCAAACATCGATAAGAAAGATTTATATCTAACCATATTTGCCTTCAGCGCGGCTGTATGGCATTTCGATGTCGGGGAAGATAACGCACGGTGTTATTTTAAGCAATCTAGGAAATCACAAAAACGCGAGATACTGCACACCATATTGTAGTTGCTCAGATCTCACGCCAACTAGAATGGGGGATGTGGAGCCAACCATGTCAGCCGGAAAAGAAGAGGATGGCGGCAGGAACGCCAAACGCATGAACACCAAAGCAACCACAATCGCCGCGCCGGCAGTTTCCGAGGTGAAGCCCGGCGGGCAAGGCCGCGTAAAAGACCCCTCGCGGGACAAACGCCTGGCGAGAAACAGGGTCGGACCAACCGGTCAAGGGCGCGTCAAGGACAAAGCGAACGATAGGCGTCTCGCCGCAAACCGGCCGGGGCCGACGGGCCAAGGCCGGGTGAAGAACCCAAAGGAGGATAGACGCCTCTCCGCAAACCGCGACGGCCCGACAGGACAGGGCCGGGTAAAAGATCCCAAACACGATCGCCGCTTATCGGAGAACCGCCCGGGGCCTACGGGTCAAGGCCGCGTTAAGGATCCCGCGCGGGACAAGCGCTTGCGCGACAACCGCTCCTAGCTGCGGCACCCGTCTGTCTGCAACCAGAGCTACTTCCTTAGTGGAAATTCCACCGGAATCCGCGCCACACTCTTGCGCTGCACCTTTGACTGACGCACACTGTGCGTGACAAAGAGTCCGGTGATTCACCAAGGAACAGTTTTTTGGCGCCGTTGTTCCGCACAGCAACGCCGCTACTTTTGGGCCGGTGCTAGACAGATACCCATGCCGATAACAGAAAAGACACATCCCGAAGGCCCGAAGAATGCGGGTTCAGCCGCGTCGCTGGTCTCGCAAGACGAGCAGCTTGCCGCGACTGTGTCAGCCTATCTCGACGGGGAATTGACCGGTCAAGATTTGGCGGAGTTCGAGATGCTTCTGCGCGACAACGAGGCATTGTCGCGTGAGGTGGCCGAGATGCGGCGGATCGATCACCAGCTCACCGGAATTGGCGCCGATATATTGGAGGAGCCGATACCTGGCGCGTTGCTGGAAGCTCTCTCCCCCTGCCAGCGTCAATAGGCGCTACAGGCGAAATCTCTGAGCCGCGTTCTCCGGTGCGCCCTAAGCCGCCCGGATGTCTTCTCCAGCAGGAAACGTCATGACAGCGCGGGTTCCCCGCCCCGCTTGCTCGTAGCGCAGGGAGCCGTTAAGCTTTTCCGCCATCCCATCCATGATTCGCTGACCTAGCCCGCGGCGGCGTACATTTGCCGCGTCGCCGATCCAGCCAACGCCATCGTCCTCGACGGCTAACTCAATGTTGGGCGCAACGGCCCGGAGCGAGACCCGCACCGGGCCGCGTCCGTTCGGGTACGCATGCTTGAGCGCGTTAAGGACTAACTCGGCGGTGACGATCCCAACCGCGACCGCCGTATCTGGCCCGGCTTGAATTGGATCGGATGAAAACGTGATGCTGCACTCTTCACCGCTCCCCCCCGCCTTCACATCGTCTAAATCCCGGATCAAATTTGCTAAATACTCCGCGAGAGAGATCCATTTGACGTCTAAAGACGTATAAAGCGACCGATGTACCCGCGCGACAGCGAGAACCCTGCTATTGGCCTCGTTCAGCGCCGCTTTGACATCCGCATTTCCGGACATGTCCCCTTGGAAATGCAGCAAAGAGGCAATCAGCTGCAGACTATTGCTCACGCGATGATTTACTTCGCGCAGGAGCAGAGCGCGCTCCTCGGCGAGGGCTTTGAATTGGTCGCGCGCGGCGCGCACTTCAGCTTCGGCCTTTTCTTTATCCCGCTTAATTGAGCTTGCGGACATTGCATTGCAAACGGCACTTTCTAGGAGGAGGAGGAAATCGCCGTGCAGATCCTTCGGCACGTAATCGGCCGCGCCCGCCTTGAGCGCGGCAACCGCGACGCGGCTCTCCTGATTGCCCGTAAGATAGACGACGGGCGGAGCCCGTCTGCTCGCTTCCATGGTGCCGAGCAAGGCAAGCCCGTCATGCTCGGGCAAAATATGATCGAGCACGACCGCGTCGACGGAGCCATCTAGCGCGCGCCGTAGCCCTTCTTTCGCGGTATGTGCGCAGACGACCTCGAAGTTGGAACGCTCAAGGTGTCTGGCCACGAGCCTGCAAAAGCCCTCGTCGTCATCTACAATCAAAATGCGTGGCTTACGATTTTCCATTAATAAGATCCGGCACCTTGATCACGGATAAGAAAAGTCCCAGCTGACGCACCGCGGCCGCAAACTGCTCGTAATCGACAGGTTTCGTCATATACACGTTGCAGCCTAGGTCGTAGCAACGTTCAATTTCGGTGTCATCGTCTGCCGTCGTCAAGACAATAACGGGCGCACGTCTCAAATGGCTGTCCCTTTTTAGATATTCAAGGATTTCGAATCCAGACATGTCTGGAAGGTTGAGGTCGAGAAGTACTAGGATGGGCGTGGAGTTCGCAGGCCGCTGTTGCAGTTCATCAAAGTAAACCTTTGCTGAAGCGCCATCTGAAAAATGGATCAACTGGTTTGTGACGCTGGCACGCCGTATATTTCGCTCGATAAGCCGGGCGTGACCATCGTCGTCTTCCACCATGATTATCGTCGCAGCTTTGTTCATGCGGCCTCCCGGTCCCGCCGTGCAACCCTTACAGGAAGCTTAACCTTGAAAATACTGCCGTGTCCCAACGCGGACTCGACCTCTATCGTTCCGCCAAGTCTTCTCACCGAAGCAGCGACGTAAGCGAGTCCGATTCCCTCGCCCGGGATGTCTTGCTGGCCCGAACGGCGGAATAGTTCGAAAATGCGCTGGTGGTCTTTCGGATCGATGCCGCGGCCGTTGTCCGAAACGGTGTAAACGGTTTCGCCGCCGCGGGTTTCGCCTTCAACGGCGATACTGCCTTGAACGCCTGGCCGAAGAAACTTGATCGCGTTATCAATGAGGTTTGAGAAGATTTGCTCCAATGCGATACGGTCGGTCACCAACGGCGGCAGGGAACCGGCTGTTACGATGGCTCCCTTTTCCCGAATTTGATGCGCTGTCGCGGCAATGATCCCCTCCACGAGAGCATTCATATCGATGGGTTCCCGGCGCAGGGGGCGGCCGCCCTCCCTCGAAATCCGCAAGATGGCTGAGATAAGGCTATCCATGCGCGTAATGGAGCTCTTGATAAACCCGAATGCCTCGTCGAAGTCTTCAGCCAAGTTCTCCGGGACCGGCTGGCCGTTGGCTGCATTAAGGCTCCGAAAAAGCTCTTTACCGAGAGTTTCAAGCTCGGAAGTAAACCCCATGATGTTTACGAGCGGCGAGCGCAGGTCGTGGCTGACGATGTAAGCGAAGCGCTGAATTTCCTCGTTGGCTCGTGTGAGCGCCGCGGTCCGATGGGCAACGGTCTCCTCAAGCTCGAGATTCGTCCTCGCAAGTTCTTCTTGGGCAGCCTGAATAGCCACGTTCGAACGCAGCAACAACGAGAGCGATAGGAATGAAAAAATTAGGATGACAAGCGCACCTATGCCATCGACAACGAGTTTAAAGCTTTGGAGCCACCTCTGCTTTTCGCCGTTGCTCTGGATCAGCGCGTCGCCTTCCGCTTGTACTTTATGGACCTTCGCTTCGATCTCGCCGGTAAGCTTCCGGCCAAGACCGTCTTTAAGCAGCTCGATCGCCTGCTCTTTTTGCCCCCCATCCGCGAAGGCTATGGTTTGAGCCATTTCCCCAAGCTTAGCCTTGAGCAACGGTATCACTGGGGAAATTGTCTTGGCCCCCGGCAGCTGTTTCGGGACCCCAGCAACCAATTCTTCCGCGAGCGGCAGAAGGTCGCCGCTCATCCGCGTGTACGGCGTGAGAAAGCCTGGCGTGCCGGCAAGAAGGTAACCGCGCTGGCTGCTTTCCACTGCCCCCAATATCTGCACGAATTCTGCGAGCTTCGAATTGTATCTGTTGAGTGCTTCGGCCGTTTCGGTATCGCGGAATAACTGCATCTTTAGCCAAAATGAAAATAGGGTGAGAAACAGCAAAATAGCAGCGGCCGCAGCAATTAGCGCCACTTCGCGAGGCCGGCTTTTGACAAGTACGGAAAACTTTCTAAGAAAGCGATGCGCGTTTACATGTATTTTCCACGCCCGCTGCAACATGTGTGCCCATTTCTGCCTTTGTTCATAGGGCGGCGCCGCACGGAATTTATCGAACAGGTTCCGGTAGCACGTTCGCGCCATTCGCATAATCTTCCAGGCGCTGACGCGCCCGGCTCAGCCGGCTTTTCACCGTTCCGACGGGGCAATTGCAAACCGCAGCAGCTTCCTCATAGGATAACCCCTCGGCCGCGATTAAAATGATTGCCTCGCGTTGTTCTGGGACAAGCCGCCCCAAGCCCTTCAACACATCCTGGAACTCTATATATTTTTCTTGCGTCGCCCGAAGTTCAAGATATCCGGAATCGACTTCGTCAAGCGGCGCCGTTTGATGATATTTCTTATAGCGGATGTCGTTGTAGAAGCTGTTGCGCAAGATGGTGAACAGCCAAGCCCGTAAATTTGTACCCATCTGAAATTTATCGAGGTTGGAGAGGGCCTTGACCAGCGTGTCCTGAACGAGATCGTCGGAATGCTGCGAGCTTTGCGTCAAGGACAGCGCGAAAGCGCGCAGATTTGGAATCCATTTGACGAGTTCGTCTCGCAAGTCTTGGCCCTCGCTCATGACTTGCGCTCCTGCTTTGCAATTTCATCGATAAGCCGCAGCATCTTCTCGGGGATCGGTTCCTTGAGCACGGCTTCGTAAAAGCGTACGATGCCGGCCGTAAATCGCGCCTCATCGGGACCGGGCATGCGCTTGCCCGGAGGCTGTTCCCGAACCTTCGGTTTGCGCCCTTCAAGGAGACTATGCGGAAGAGAGCCCGCCCGTAAGGCCAACCCCTCGTCTTGGGTTCCCTGAGCCGGTTGCTGCTGTTGAGTTTGCTTAGTTGGCTGGGATGCTTTATCCTTACCCTCGTCGCATTCGTGCATTTTTATCATATCCTTAGTTGCCTGTATCGCCGGAGGCACCGGACATTGAAGATATTACCTTAACTCTATGGTTACCTAGGGAACACCTTTCCAGACCATTTGTTGCAAGGGGTGCGACTTAGTCTCGGCTTTAGTACAGGGTGACAACGATGCCGGTTTCTCAATCGATAGCTCCGCACCTTCCATCGCTGCGCCGGTTCGCACGCGCACTTAGCGGTTCTCAAGAGAGTGGGGATGCCTATGTCGTGGCGCTTCTGGAAGCGCTTGTCGAGAATCCCTCGATGTTCCCGGCGGATTTGGAGCCGAAAATCGCGCTCTATCGCATTTTTCTCAAAATATGGAATTCCGTGGGCACGAATGCGTTCCCAAATTTTAAGCTAGAACAGTCCGAAGCCATCCGGGGCTTGCAGTCGCTGACGCCCAAGCCGAGGCAAGCGTTTCTGCTCCTTTCGGTTGAAGGTTTCGATGCTAACGCAATCGCCCAAATTCTCGATACGGATGTAGCAGGCGTGGCACTGCTCGTCGCAGCAGCGGACCACGAAATCGCGAACCAAATCGATCCCGCCGGCGTCCTCATTATCGAGGACGAACCGCTGACAGCAGCCCATCTCGAAGAGCTCGTGCTTGGCGCGGGTCATCATGTGACAGGGGTCGCCCGAACCCATCGGGACGCGCTCAAGCTCGCGCACGGCGTCAAGCCCGACCTTATATTGTCAGATATTCAGCTCGCCGACGGCAGCTCCGGTGTAGAGGCTGTGAACGAGATTTTGGGCGAGCTTGAAGTTCCAGTCATATTTATAACCGGTCACCCCGAAATGCTGCTAACTGGGGCGAAGCCCGAACCGACCTTTTTGATCGCAAAGCCGTTCAATGCCGAAACCGTCAAGGCCGTGATCGGGCAAGCGTTGTTTTTCGAGGTCCGCTCCCGCCAAAAAGGCAGGGATATCGCGTCCGAAAGACGTGCCGCGCTCTAAGCGCCGCAGCCGCCGGACTGCGCCTCAGCTCTCCGGAACTTGATTAACGCGACGCTACCGCCCCAGCGTTTTGTGGTGTTATACCAACAGCAAGAAGTTCTGACCGCTTTATTGTCATTCCCGCGAAGGCGGGAATCTAGTAATCTGGACGCTAAAAAACCAGGAAACTCAACGGCATAGCAAAGCGGTTGCTGGGTCCCCGCCTTCGCGGGAAGGACGTTGCCGACGAGTCAACACTTTTTGGCGCTTGGTATTACCAATCGCCGTAAGATTGACCGTTCTCCGTTATTGCGACGGGCTTTAGCCCCGAGGCGATCCAAAAGCCGCAAAGGCTAGGCCAGCTCATGGATCGCCACGGCGGCAAGGGCCGCCTCGCGATGACGGTGCTGCACCGGAGCGCTCAACACATCTGGCGGCTGGTGTCATTCCCGCACGTGAGCGGGATAAGAAATTGCTGGACCGGCCATGCCCGTGTCAGCGCTTTTTCGAACGCCGGCGAAAAGGATTTCTTATGGACGCGCTCCCCACCCTCCTGATCCCCGGCCTTGCCGCAACCGCCCGGCTTTACGAATCGCAAATCCCGGCTTTATGGCGTTTAGGGCCTGTCACGGTCGCCAATCACACGCGCCGCAATTCGATGTCCGCTCTCGCTCAGGACATTCTCGCCCATGCGCCGCCTCGTTTCGCGCTCGCGGGGCTATCGATGGGCGGCTATATAGCTTTTGAAGTCATGCGCCAGGCGCCGGACCGCGTTCTCAAGCTCGTTTTGCTGGATACCGCCGCGTAGCCGGATACGCAGGAGCAAAAGGAGGCCCGGAAGCTTCGGATCGGTATGGCGGAAGCGGGCGAATATGACGCCCTGCCAGGCTTAGTGTTCCCGGCATGGGTGCACACGAGCCGCAAGGAAGACCGGAAATTGAAAGCCATAGTGGAGGAAATGTTCCGCGAGACGGGCCCCGAGGCATTCATCCGGCAGCAAACCGCGATCATGAGCAGACCGGATTCGCGGCCCTCGCTTTCCGCGATTCGCTGCCCGGTGCTCGTACTGGTTGGCGATGGCGATGGGTTGACGCCGCTTCCGTTTGCACACGAGATTGCGCATGGCATATCCGGCGCGCGTCTCGCCATTGTTCCCGATTGCGGGCATCTTTCGGCGCTGGAACGCCCCGAATTCGTGACAGCGGCAATCGTCGAATGGCTGCTAGCGAACTGAGCGCCCTTCACGTCATTGCGAGCGAAGCGAAGACCGTATGTTCATGGCTGAGCGTTGAGGCGACTCATCCCCGATGCGAAAGCGATCGAGGGTTGCCCGGATGGTCCGGGCCTATCCTCAACGCAAGGGGGACGAGCCGTGAAGGATTATA
>JBKQOR010000057.1:0-14420 GCA_052145435.1 Rhodomicrobium sp.
TGCATTACGCCTTTAGCGAACTGAGCGTCGCAAGGTAGGAACGCAGATGAAACAAACGACCGCGGGCAGGACCGTTTTTTCGCCCGTTCCAACCTCCGTCGTCCTTGCACGCCTGATACACGATGCCTCGGCCGGTCCCGTGACGCTGGCTTGGCTGATGGACCATCTCCATGCACGTTCGTTCGGCATCATTTTGCTTCTGCTCGGCGTCTGCGGTTTGCTGCCGGTAGTGTCACCGATCGCCGGATTGCTGCTTTTCATCCCAGCCCTCCATATGATCCGTGCGCATCCGGCCTTTCCGCGGTGGGTTGCCGGGCGGCCCATTGCGACAGACAAGCTTGCTGACATGCTGATGCGGATTATTCCCGCGCTTCGTTATATGGAGCGTTTCATCCGGCCCCGCTGGCCCACGCCCTTCGAAGCAACCAAGCGCGTGATCGGCGTTTTCATGCTCCTGCTCGGCGTCTGCCTTCTTGCCCCCCTCCCGCTGAGTAACATCCCCATCAGCCTGACCATCGTGGCGGTGGCCTTCGCCTATCTTGAAGAGGATGGCATACTGCTCGCTGTTGCCTTGATAATTACCCTGGGCCTCCTAGCGGCAGTGGCGGCGGCGCTGTGGAGCACGGTTGCGGAGATGGTCTGGCTCGCCAGGAGATGAGGCGGCAACGCCAACCCTCGCCTTACAGGTGAGATTGTTTAGTGTCTTGCATCGCCTGGGGGACGCAAACGCCGATGAAACAGCACAAACCAGCCTAGCAGCGTGACGCTACACCGGCGGCCGGCTGAGCACTACGCTATGCGGATCACTTCTGCTCCTGTGGCCCTCTTTCCCAAACCGCCACATTTCAAGCGAGTCCGCAACGGCACCGAGACCGATTACATTGAAAACATTCACGAAACTGCTTCCGTAAACTAAACCAGCAACTCGTTCCGCGAAACGCTCAGCAGCGCAACGGGGGATGCGAGCCGGTGCAACGCGGATTTCGCGATCAACGCTCTTTGATTGGTCCGTCAGCACCGCGGCGTTATAGAAGGGGGCAAAGTGCGGCGCATCTTCATCACCGCCGCCAGATAACCGCGATAAAGAAGGATGGGTCTCATGAAGGCGTTGGCGCTTTTCCTCTGTCTCTGCCCGGGACTTTATACCACGGCCGCTATAGCGGCGCTGAAACCAGGCGATGCCGCGCCGGACTTCACCGTACAAGCCGCGCGGGGCGGCAAGGAGTTCAAATTCGCGCTCGCCGAGGCCCTGAAAAAGGGGCCGGTGGTTCTATACTTCTACCCCAAGTCGTTCACGAAAATCTGCACCGAAGAAGCGCACGAGTTCGCCGAAAACATCGAAAATTTCGCTACTGCGGGGGCTAGCGTCATCGGCCTGTCCGCCGACCCGATCGATGTGCAGCGCGAGTTTTCCACGAAGGAATGCCGCGACAAATTCCCCGTGGGCGCCAACCCCGACCTCTCGGTCATCAACGCCTACGATGCGAAGTTCGAGGGCCGGGCGATGGCCAACCGCATTTCCTATGTGATCTCGCCCGAGGGAAAGATCATCTCCTCCTATACAGACCGGGACGCCGCGAAACACATCGCGATTGCCTTGGCCGCCGTTAGGAAATGGCACGAGGAGCAAAAGCGCTAAGCGGCAGGCGTTGCACGGCCGCGCCGGGGCGTTAAGAAACTTGGGCTGCAAGCCGGCGTGGAGCTTGTGCAGATCAGCGTCATCAATCCTTTATTTGACTTGAACGCGTGAGGTAATCAGCCGGCGCTGCTAACATTGGCGCTTGTTCAGCCATGCAGCTTGTTGTTGCTCGAATCGGAAAGCCTTGAAAATCGTAATCCGGACTATCCCGCGGCGAATTTCGGTGAATCGCTTTTCGACCGCTCATGTGGCCCGGAGCAGGATTGGCGCATCCGGCCGCTTCATGAGGAGAAGCGGCCGCAACGCAGCCGGGGTTCGGCGGCGAAACCGCGAAAGTCCGCCTAGCTGCCGGACTCGATGAGCCGCAGCGCGGCGCCGTCGCGGGTTTGATCCTCGATCTCCGCTGCGCCATCGAAATCGAGCCCCTCAATCTCCGGCAGCGAGCGGCCTGCAATGCCCTGCATGTCGCCCCACATGCCCGAGGTCGCCTGAATAATCCCCTGGATTTGCTGCTCGCGCTTGGCCCAAGCCTTTTGCATGGCCCGGCGCTCTTTTTCGAGGTCGGCTTGCATATCGGAGAACTTCTCGACGATGGCCTCGACGCGATGCCTAAAGCGCGGCCCCGTTAGATAGTGATACATCGCCTCCATTTTGGTCTGCTGGCCTTCGCCCGATTTCCTCGCCAGGCTCACCTCGATTAACGTGTGGCGGATCGCCATCGCCACCGCGACCGCGCATTTGGGCGCGGTAATCCACACGCCGTCAATCTGTCCGAAAACGTCGATGGATTTGGGCAGCGCCTGCGACACGAGGATGGCCGCGTCCGCTTTGGCGGTGCGCTGGTCGTCGCGCAGTTTTTGCAGCCAGCCGTCGCTCCAATTCCTCGTCCGCTTCGATTCCCAAAGGATCTTGCCGCATTCCTGGCCGAAGGGAGTTGCCACCTGCTGCAGGGCGTCGCCGCCGAACTCGCCCTTGGGCACGGGCATGATCGTGTCGTGAGGGAAGCTCGCCCGCAAAAGCGCCTCGAGCTGGAGCTCCTGAACCTCGCCTTGCAGCTGCTGCGAGCCTTGCTCGGACTTGCGCTTCAAATCCTCGATCTGCTTTTGCATGCTGAGGATCGTCTGCTCTTTCTCCTGGACTTTCAGAAGAAGTCCGGCCTCGGCCTCAGCCTTGGCGCGCTGCTGGATTTCGGCCTGCTTCTCGGCCACGCGCTTTTCGATCGTGAGGTCCAACTCGCGTTTGGCCTCGGCCAGCTCGCGCTCCTTGCGCACCGCCTCGGCTTGCGCCTTCTGCGCCTCGACAAGCTTGGCTTCGCGCTCGTTGAAGGCCTTGGTCAGCTCTTCGAGCTGTTGCGCCTTGTGATGAAGATCGAGCGAAAACTTGGCCGCCGCCTTCTTCGCCTCCTCTTCGGCAACCTTTTTGCGCTCGCCCTTCATCCGCTCGGCGACCTCCGCATCCATCGCCTCGCGCGCCTGGTTGACCGCATCGGCTTGCGCGCGGATCGCCGCCTCGCGCTTGGCGATTTCGGCTTCCTTCAGCCTAAGCTTCGCTTCGCTGTCGCGCTTTGCCGCCTCGATCAAGGGCGCGGCCAGCGTCTCGGTGAGTTTGATTTCAGTCCGGCACTCCGGGCAAACGATAGACGGTTCCAAGCGCAGTCCCTCCCGCAATTCGCGGCGAACTTACCGCGAGTCGATGCGAGCATTACACTTTTAATCGCAAACTTCTATCCAATTTCAGGGTCAATCCACTTCGTTATACCGGCGCACATTTGCCTCTATCGGCTGCAACCGGGCGCCGCCAGCCAGCCGGCGCGCACGGCATTATGGAATAATTCATTCTCATTAGCGTTGTCTTAGCACACGCAAGACGCTTTTTTGGGTGAAAGCATGCATAGGCCGGTCCTCACAGGGTGGTGGCGTAAGAAAGCCGTAAACGGTTGCCCCGGCGCCGCGGAGATGTGGCTCTACTGGCAATACACCAAGGCAATCGAGCGCGACGCCGGTTCCCGCGAGGCCGTGCGGTTACCCGAAGCCGAAAAGCAGAAGAACAAGGCTCAGAAGGCCGCCTAGCGTGGATTGGCCGCCCATCGACGGGCCGCCAAAGGTGTTAACCGGTCCCGGCGCCGTTCCCGCGCAGGAGCGTGTGAAAACATCGATTTATGCCCCCATTGTCATGGCCGGGCTTGACCCGGCCATCCAGACTGTCATTGAAATGTCTCGAGTTTTTCCTGGATGGCCGCATCAAGTGCGGCCATGACACCGGAGTTTGCCGCAAACTCTCGATTTTTTCACACGCTCGCAGGCGGGAACCCAGTATAGCCTTATATCAGCCGCAGCTCGGTCAGCGCCTGCCGCATTGCGGGCGGCATGGCCGCGTCCGCATGGGCTGCGCCGGAAGCCAGGTCCGGGGGCGCATCCGCCGCGTTTAAATAGCGCCATCCTTGAAAGGCCCGCCGCGGGCCCGGCTCCGTCGCCACAATCACCGGGTCGAGCGCAAGCCCGCAGCGCGGGATACCGTCCGCGCCCCGTATTTCGCGCAGCGCGGTAATTTTCTGCCGTGCCCGGATGTAGCCGCCGATGACCCAATAGATCGAGGAGCCCGGCCCGAAGCCTTCGCGCCGCGGTGTTTGCCGGGTGACGTGCATCAGCTCGGCGTCCGGATTTCCCTCCCGCATCGTGGCGAGACGGCGGTGTTGCCAAGCCGCCAGCTCTTCAACGCTGTTGCAGCCCACGCATAATTTTAGAATGTGAAGCGTCATACTGCCTTTATAGCAGACCCGCCGGGCGCCCGGCGGGTTGAGATTGAGGCAGCGGTCATTTTCCCCTAACGTGTCCGGCATGCCGAAAGATTTAACCCTTCATATCATCGGCGCCGGCTTGGCGGGCTCCGAAGCCGCTTGGCAGGCTGCCGAAGCCGGCGCGCTGGTGGTCCTGCACGAGATGCGGCCCGAGCGCATGACCGAGGCTCACAAGACCGGCGGTTGCGCCGAGCTTGTCTGCTCGAATTCGTTCCGCTCGGACGATTTCGAAACGAACGCCGTCGGCCTCTTACACGAAGAGATGCGCCGTGCGAGCTCGCTCATCATGCAGGCAGCGGAGCATCGTAAGTTGCCTGCGGGCGGTGCGCTCGCGGTGGACCGCGACGGCTTTTCGGAAGAAGTCTCGGCGAAGCTTGCCGCGCATCCGCGCATTCGCATCGAGAGAGGTGAGGTTGCGGGGCTTCCGCCCGCGGAGTTGGCCTCCGTAATCGTTGCCACCGGTCCTTTGACCTCGCCTGCGCTCGGCGCGGCAATCAACGCGCTCACGGCCGAGGACGCACTCTCCTTCTTCGATGCGATTGCGCCCATCGTCTTGCGCGAGAGCATCGATATGGACGTGGCCTGGATGCAGTCGCGCTACGATAAGCAAGGGCCCGCCGGCACCGGCGCCGACTACATCAATTGCCCCATGTCTCAGGACCAGTACGAGGGTTTCATCGACGCGCTGCTTGCTGCGGAGAAAACAGAGTTCAAGGAATGGGAGAAGTCCACGCCCTATTTCGAGGGCTGCCTGCCCATTGAAGTGATGGCGGAGCGCGGGCGCGAGACCCTGCGCTTCGGGCCGATGAAGCCCGTCGGCCTCACCGACCCGCGCACGGGCCGCTGGCCCTACGCCGTGGTGCAGCTCCGCCAGGACAACGCGCTCGGCACGCTGTGGAACATGGTCGGCTTTCAGACCAAGCTCAGACATGGCGAGCAGACACGGGTATTCCGCACCATTCCGGGGCTCGAACGCGCGGTATTCGCCAGGCTTGGCGGCTTGCACCGCAACACGTTCCTTAACAGCCCGAAGCTGCTCGACGCGCAACTGCGGCTCAAGGCCGATCCGCGCCTGCGTTTTGCGGGGCAGATCACAGGTGTCGAGGGCTATGTGGAATCGGCGGCCATCGGATTGCTTGCGGGAAGGTTCGCGGCGGGGGAGCTTCTTGGCCGCGAGACTACGCCGCCTCCGCCAACAACGGCGCTCGGCGCGCTTCTAGCGCATATCACAGGCGGTCATCTCCCCGGCGAAAGCGCTAGCGGCGGTGTGCGAAGCTTCCAGCCGATGAACGTGAATTTCGGCCTCTTTCCACCGATTGCAGCGGAAGGGGATGGCAAGCGCCTTAAAGGCGCGGCGCGCGGCGTCGCACGCAAAAAGGCGCTATCGGCGCGCGCTCTTGCGGATTTGGGCCTGTGGCTCCAGCAAAATACCTTAACGCGAGGGGGCTAACGTCAGGCCCGGAGGAGCTACCGCGAATTAAACCAAAGTTAATGCATCCTTAACGCGCACTGACGCCTTTGTCTTGCGTCGCGCGTCAATGTTTGCCACATTGCTGCTCGACCCGCCTGCCCCCGGAGATCCTCTTTACAGTGCCCATCGCTGGAGTTCGCCATGGTTCAGCTCACGCTGCCGCAAAACTCGAAAGTCCGTAAAGGCAAGATCTGGAACAAGCCCGAACGGGGCGGCAAGCAGGAATGGCGAAGGTTCGAGATCTACCGATGGAATCCGGACACCCCGGACAATCCGTCCATCGACACCTATTATGTCGACCTGAAAGAATGCGGGCCGATGGTCTTGGACGCGATGATCAAGATCAAGAACGAGATCGACCCCACGCTCGCGTTCCGGCGCTCCTGCCGCGAGGGGATTTGCGGTTCCTGCGCCATGAACATCAACGGCAAGAACACGCTCGCCTGCACACAATCGATCCGCGATCTGAGCGGGACGATCCGCATCTATCCCCTGCCGCATGCGGAGGTCGTCAAAGACCTAGTGCCCGATCTGACCCACTTTTTCGCGCAGCACCGTTCCATCGAGCCTTGGCTCAAGACCGAAACCCCGGCACCTGGAAAAGAGTGGCGGCAAAGCCGTGAGGATCGCGAGCTGCTCGACGGTCTCTACGAATGCATCCTGTGCGCGTGCTGCTCGACCTCATGCCCCTCTTATTGGTGGAACGCCGATCGTTATCTTGGGCCAGCAGCGCTGTTGCAAGCCGCGCGCTGGATTACCGATAGCCGCGACGAGGCGACCGGCGAGCGGCTCGACGATCTGGAGGACCCGTTCCGGCTCTACCGCTGCCACACCATCCTGAATTGCGCCCAGGTTTGCCCAAAAGGCCTCAATCCCGCGAAAGCAATTGCCGGGCTCAAGAAGATGTTGGCCGAGCGGCAGCTCTAGCGCATTTTCAACGGAAGCAAGTCCGGCCACCGTCATACCCCCAATGCGCGGGGATGACGGGCGCGCCTCGAATCTCTTGCCTTTGAGCCCCTCCGGTGATTTTTTCACACGCTCGAACGCGGGAATCCAGTATTCGTCGCGGCAATGAGCAAAGAAGACAACGGCATAGCGAAGTGATCACCGGTTCCCCGCCGGAGTTTAGCCCCGCGCGCGGAGGAGGGGCTGGCACCGGGACCGGTCAACACTATCGGCGGCGGGTATTACGTTCGATGTCTAGCCCGAACAGAGGTGTCCTACATGAAGAGTGCGTTTCGCATTTTGACCGTGACTGTACTGCTGCCGGCGGCGGTTGCCCCGGCCGCGCATGCGAGCGGGCTTATCCTGGCCGGCATTTGCATGCCGCTCACATCGCGGTTCACGAAATGCATCGACGGCAAGGTTGCGGAGTGCGTCCGCACGCGCAGCGTGACATGCAAGACCAAGCTATCCTGCACACCAACGCAGCAGAGCTGCGATATTCCGGGGCTGGGACGCTGAAGCGCATAGGTCGCATCCTCATCGCGAGGCTCTTCCCGCCGTGGCGATCCAAGCGCAACTTGCTGTTTATGCTTGCATTTGACGCTTCTGGATGGCTTTGGGGCTTCGCCCCTCGCAATGACAGTTCTGAAATCGCCGCCCCTGTTGTCATCCCGGAACGGCGCTCGCTTGCCCCGGACAACGATCCGGGGCGCCTATGTTGTCACCCCGGAAACGCGACCTGCGCGTTATCCGGGGTCTTTGCGGCGCTTTGCATGTTGCAATACACCGGATAGCCGCAAGCGGCCTTACATACCATAGAGCACCGGGGCGCGATTGCCGTCCCGTAAATTCCGGTAGCGTGCGAGCGCCCAGAGCGGGAAGTATTTCGCGTAGCCGTGATAGATCAGATAGAAGACGCGAGGAAAACCGGGTGCATTATGGCGCTCCTCCCGCCAAGTGCCGGCCTCGTCCTGAACCGCCATCAGCCATGCGATGCCTTTCTTGACAGCGGGGTGATCCACCTCTCCGGCAGCCATCAAGCCCAACAGCGCCCATGAGGTTTGCGAGGGTGTGCTCGGCGACTTTTCGTAGCCCTTATAATCGAGCTTGTAGCTCGATCCGTCTTCGCCCCAGCCTCCATCCTCGTTTTGGATCGAGACGAGCCATTGCGCGGCTTTGCGGACGCTCCCCGCCGAAGCGCTGATGCCCGCGGTATTGAGCGCGCAGAGGACCGACCAGGTGCCATAGATGTAGTTCATGCCCCAGCGGCCGTACCAGCTGCCATCCTTTTCCTGCTCGCGCATGAGATAATCGACGCCGCGCTTGAGGACAGGGCTCGTCTCGGCCGTCTCGCCGAGTTGCGCCAGCATCGAAACGCAGCGCGCGCTCACATCGGCGGTGGGCGGATCGAGCAGCGCACCGTGGTCCGAAAACGGAATGTTATTCAAATAAAGGCAGGTGTTGTCCGGGTCGAACGAGGCCCATCCGCCGTTCTTGCATTGCAAGCCTGCGATCCATTCGCGGCCGCGCGCGATGGCCTCGGAGAATTCCCCGCCGCCCTTCTGGCCGGCCGCCCGGTCCATCGCCATCACCACAACGGCGGTATCGTCAAGATCGGGATAATGCGGATTTGCGTATTGGAAAGCCCAGCCGCCCGGCCGGACATCGGGGCGCTGTCCGGCCCAGTCGCCCTTGACGTCCAGAACTTGCCTCGGCTTGAGCCAATCCAACCCCCTCAACGCAGCGTTGCGCTCCGCCTCGCCGCCAGCTTCCATCAGGCTATGAGCGGCCAGCCCCGTGTCCCAAACCGGCGACACACAAGGCTGGCAGAATATTTCCTCTCCGGTCTCGAAAAGCAGCTTGTCGATGGAGTAACGGGCAATAGCGCGGTCTGGATCGCTATCGGGAAGGCCGAGCGCATCGAACATCATGACGCTGTTCGCCATCGCCGGGAAAATGGCGCCAAGCCCGTCCTCGCCGTTCAACCGCTCCCTCACGAAACCGGCGGCTTTGGCGATTGCCCGGCGGCGCATACCCGCCGGAAACAGCGGCTCGGTCACTCTCAGGACTTTATCGATAGCGGCGAAGAACAAAAACCACGACCGCTTTTGATGCTCGGCGCGAGCGCGCATGCCGGCCTTTTTCGGCTTCGTCAGAAAGAGCTCGCCAACGCTCACGCCGCCTTTATTGCGCGCGCGAGGCTTCAAGGCACCCAGCACGAAAAGCGGAACCATGACCGTGCGCGCCCAATAGGACACCTTTGTCATGTGGAAGGGGAACCATTGCGGCAGGAGCATGATCTCCACCGGCATGACCGGCACCGCGCGCCAGCCGATAACACCATAGAGCGCGAGCAGGATGCGCGTGAAAACGTTGCACATCTCCGCGCCGCCCCTCTCCAGGATCGCATCGCGCGCCTGCGCCATATGAGGCGCGCCGATATCGTCGCCGATCATCTTCAGCGCGAAATAGGCCTTCACGCTGGCGCTCATGTCGAATTCGCCCTCGTGGAAGAGCGGCCAGCCCCCGTGGTTTCCCTGAATGCGCCGCAGATAGCTTCCGATCTTGGCTTCGCGGGCAAGATCGGGCTCCTCGCCGAGATAATGTGTGAGCAGGATATATTCCGCCGGGATGGTCGCATCGGCCTCGAACTCGAAGCTCCAATGCCCGTCTTCGCGCTGGCGCTTTAAAAGCGCGGCTGCCGCGGCCTGAATGCAGCTTTCGAGCTTTTGGGCCGCAGGCTCGCTCTGGCCGCCGCCGGCTTGCTCGGTTTCAAAAGGATCCGTCCCGTCCCGAAGCTCCTCGCTCCGGATATGTTCGCTTGCCGCCGTCATGCCTTCTGCCCTCTCATCGACAGCTTGGCAGCCCGTTCCCCTGAACGGATTGCCCCTTCTATGGTGGCGGGCAGCCCGGTTTGCGTCCAGTCGCCCGCAAGAAAGAAGTTGCGCCACTCGGTTTTCGCGCCAGGGCGCTTTGCATCTTGCCGCGGGCTTGCAGCGAATGTCGCCCGCTTCTCGTTTACGATCTGCCAAGGCGGCAAATCCGCCGGAAGACCCGTCAAGGCAGAAACTTCGCGCCACAATTGTGCGGCCAATTCCTCGCGAGGCTGGCGGGTCAAGTGGTCCGCCCCGCTGATTGTAATAGACAATCTGCCGGGAAATGCAAAGATCCATTCGGCAGTTCCGCCGATCACACCGAGGATCTTCGGGAGGGACGGCGGAAGCGCCACGCGGAAATGCGCATTGAGAATGGCCCTGAATTCATCGGGCGCATCGAGACCGGGAACGAGCGCTGCGGCGACCCAAGGCGGTACGGCGAGGATGACGGCATCCTCATCCTCCACGGCAATTTGACTGTCGCCGAAATCGAGCGCAGCGGCGCGGCTACCATGCAAAGCGATCCCGCGAAGCCGGCGGCCGAACACGGCAGTGCCGCCTCGCGCCTTGACATAGGCCAGCGCCGGATCGATGAACGCTGCCGAAAGCCCCTCCGCCACGAGCGGCCTGCAAGCTTCTCCGCCCTTGGCCAGTGTGTTTCGGACGATGGCGCCCGCAAGCCGCGCCGAGCCCTCAGCTGGGTCCGTGTTGAGCGCGGCCAGGAACAAGGGCTGCCAAAGCCTTCGATATAGCGTGCCCTCGCCTCGAATGACATCCGTAACCGCCTTGTGCCGGCTCGCCCACATCAACCTGAACGCAGCCAAGTAATCTGAAGGCTTCGTGCCCGGCACACGGCGTGTGGGGTCGAACAGCCAGCCCGGCCAGAAGCCGCTGCCGATGCTAAGCTTCCAGCGATCGCCCGTCCCGAGGTCGGCAAAGGCGAATTCTGCCGTATCCGGGCCTTGCAACTTGTCAGCGCCGCCGATCAGACTGAGATAGCGCATGGCGGCATCGTTACCGGACAAGAGAAGATGGTTGCCGTTGTCGATGACGGCACCGAAGCCAGCGTCGTAATAGGAGCGGCAGCGCCCCCCAGCCTGGCCAGCCGCCTCGTAGAGGGCCACTTTGCGCCCGCGCTCCGCAAGCCGCACGGCGGCGGACAAGCCCGCAAGTCCTGCGCCAACGATGTGGGTGACGGGGGTCATCGGATCTCCCCACACCAAGTCCGGCCGAATGGTTCACCGCCGTCATCCCGTGCGCGCTGCGGTGCGCAGTACCGCTGCGCAGACACGGGATCTTGCAACGAGCAGCGCTTGGAAAGGTCCGGTGTCAGCAGTGCACCACTGCGTGCTGCACTGCGCACGGGATGACAACAACGGCCGGCAGCGGAAGAGAGGCCGCTAGAAACCCCCTCTCCCCTTGGGGAGAGGGTTGGGGTGAGAGGGGCTCGCATCGCTAAAAGATGAAATGCCGCAAAAGGATGAGGGCGAGGCGCGGTTTGCTGAGCCGGACCGGAGCGCGGGGGGCCTTCCAGCCGCGGGCCACAAGCGCATTCAAGATACTCTTGTAGGCTTCCGCCATAACGCGCGGCGTCCGCACGGTGCGGCGCCGGTGAGTCTTCATGAGCTTGTCTGCCTCGGCGAAGCGCCAGCGCGCGAGCGAGGCTATCCGCGCGCAAACCTCCGGCAGCGCGGGATGCGCGAGAACGGCAACCGGATCGGTGCTGCCGATCCCGGCCTCGGCGAGGAACTCGGCCGGCAGATAAAGCCGGCCCATCGCAGCGTCCTCGTCGAGGTCGCGCAGGATGTTGGTCAGCTGCAAGGCGCGACCGAGGTGCTCGGCGAGTTGCTTGCCCTCTTCGGGCGACAGGCGGAACACGCGCGACGACAGCCGTCCAACGGCGCTGGCAACACGATCGCAATAAAGATCGAGATCCACAAAAGAAGGCGCCTGGATGTTTTGCCGGACATCCATCTCCATGCCGTCGATGATGGCGCGGAAGTCCTCCGCTTCGAGTTTGAAGTCTCGCACGGCCGTTGCGAGGCCGGCGAGATCGGCGCGTCTTTCGCCGAGATAAATCGCGTCGATATTGCGCCGCCACAGCTCCAGCTGGGCCAAGCGTGCTTCTGCCGGACCCTGGTCGTCGGCGATGTCGTCGACCGCACGGCAGAACGAGTAAATCTCGAACATCGCCTCGCGCTGGCCGTGAGGCATGATGCGCATGGCCGCGTAAAACGAGCTGCCATGGGCGCGCACGGCAGCGCTTGCCTCTGTGTCCGCGATCTCAACGGCCTGGGTGATCATCGCTTCCCCAACGCCGCTGTCCGGGCGAGGCGCGGCGCGAAAAGGCGCCGTCCGAGGCCGAGGAAGACCGCCGCTATCAGCGTCGACACAAAAGCAGGTTTACTGAGATGAACGGTCTCGCTGAGCGGGTCCCGTTCCTGCAAAATGTGCACAAGCTTGCGCGCGAGCCGCTCGATGGCCCCGACCTCCAGGCTGAGGCGAAGGTCCTTGACGCCCCGCGAGAGTTCCGCGGAGCCAAGAAGCTCCTTCGTTTTTGCGGCAAGCTCATGGATGCACGACAAAAGCTGCGGCGATGCCTTGGGAGCCGCGAGCGCATCGATGGAAACACCTTGTGCGGCCAGCGCGCCGAGCGGGATATAGACGCGA
Source organism: Rhodomicrobium sp. (assembly GCA_052145435.1). Taxonomy (GTDB): domain Bacteria; phylum Pseudomonadota; class Alphaproteobacteria; order Rhizobiales; family Rhodomicrobiaceae; genus Rhodomicrobium. The sequence continues at coordinate 12,399 of JBKQOR010000057.1, forward strand.
TCCAGGCGGCGGTAATCGGCGCCGCAATCCTGCAAGTGGTTGATGATTTGAAGCGCGGCGCATAACGCGTCGTTAGCTGGCCAGAGCGCACGGCTCTCGCCATGCACATCGAGCACAAATCGCCCCACCGGCATCGCCGAATAGGAACAATAATGGATAAGCTCATCCCAATCGGCATAACGATGCTTGCCCGCATCCATGCGGAAGGCCGTCAGCAGATCCTGTGCGTGCTTGGGCAAAAGGCCCCGCTCTGCGATCACCGCGCGTAACGGCAGAGCATCGGCGATATCGCCCGTCCTGCCTAACAGCGTGTCTTCGAACCGGTCGAGCTTGCGAATTTTCTCGCTCTCCGAAAGCGCTGGGTCGTCGGCCACATCGTCGGCGGCGCGCGCGAAACGGTAGAAGGCGAGAATGGCAGCCCGGTGCCGTTTGGACACAAGGTGCGACGCGACAGGAAAATTCTCGTCGCTATGCGTTTTCTCGCCTGGGTCCCAAACCGGCGCCGATGTCATGATGCCTCCGCGCGGCGCGACTGTACACGCCCTTTCCACAGCCCGCCCTTGCCGCGCCAATGCTGCAACGCCGAGTCGACAGTGAATAGCATATAACAACCTGAAATGACAGGAAGTGCCATCGCCCACAATGGTGAAAGCCCATAAAAGCGCACGATCGGATAGAAAGCCACCGTCATGAGCGCCCAGGTCAACCCCCCCGCAACCTGTGCCAAGCCCGTTCCCCACACCGCCAATAGGGGCGGCAGAAGATAGGTGAGCGCCATTGCGGCGACCGTTCCGGCCAAAAGCAGCGGCGAATAATTCAGCTGGTCGTAGGCGGAGCGCGCAACCATGCGGCGGATATCGCCAAAGCTGGGGTATGGCCGCAGGCTGTGGGCGCTTTCCGTCAAGCCGAGCCAGATTGGCCCCTGCCGTTTCATGCTGCGGCCGAGCGCGCAATCGTCGATGAGCGAGGAGCGGATCGCCTCGATGCCGCCCGCCGCTTCCAGCGCATCGGCGCGAACGAGCATGCACCCGCCTGCCGCTGCCGCCATGGCACTTCTCTCGCCGTTTACCCAAGCGAACGGATTGAGCATTTGGAAAAAGAAAACGAAAGCGGGGATTAGAGCGCGCTCGGCAAAGCTCACGCATCTGAGCTTGACCATGAGCGAGGTGAGCACCAAGCCTCGGGCTTCGGCGCGGGCAACGAGGCGGCGGACGACGCCCTTGTCGTAAGAGATGTCCGCATCCGTCAGCAGCAGATAGCGCGGCGTCGCGGAGAGCGCCTGCGCAACCTGCACGCCTTGCTGCATCGCCCAGAGCTTGCCGGTCCATCCTTGCGGCAAAGGCTCGCCCTCAACGAGCGTCAAACGATCGGAGGCATTGAGCGTGGCTGCGGCAGAGCGCGCGGCATCGGCTGTGCCGTCCTCGCTCTGATCGTCGACGAGAACGGCATGCAAAGGTAGCGGATAATCTTGCGTCAGCAAACCTATGAGACTTGCGGCAATCACGTCCGCTTCGTTGCGGGCCGGAATTACTGCGGCAACCGTTGGCCAAGCCGCGGGGTTTGGCTCTAAATCCGACTCATCGCGGATATTCGCGCGCCAAAATCCGCCCCGCGCAGCGAGCAGATAAAGCCACGCCGCCAGTCCAGCTCCAGCCAGCGCAAGTTCAAGTGTCATTGGACGTCTCGTTAAGGGCGAGCGGTCCTGATAACCCGGATAACCCCGCTAAAGCAAGACCAGGCAGCTCTGCTTTGCAGTTTTTCCGGAAAAATGAGGCTAGACCTGTCTTTACGGAATCGCCGGGAAATCCCCTCAGTCTGTCTCTCTTCCCGAGGAGAGAGAGGACGCTTGCACCCTCGCGAGGGCGACAGCGGACTCCCTCTCCCCTTGGAGAGGACTAAGCAGAGATTCGCCAGTTGACCAACGAATCGATATTTCTCTCGCGGTTCAAGGCTTCGACGGCCGCGTGGATTTCGCGGTCGAGCGATTCGATATCGGTGAACGTCTGATGGGCCAGGTGATGC
>JBKQOR010000058.1:0-8967 GCA_052145435.1 Rhodomicrobium sp.
TTATCGGACAAGGCTTAGAAGTTCCGCCGGAGACATGCGCTCAACCGAAGGCTGATTAATTTGTGCGCCGGCCTGGCCTCCGCGTCAAGCCGCATCGGGGCTTGACGGTGTCTCAGTGTGGAATTGAGCGCGTTGCGACCCGAAGCGCCTGGCTTTGTGACTCCGTCACATACATTGGCGCCGTATGGTTTTAGGTTGCGTTCGGGAGAAAGCAACGCAGATGCGTCGAATAAGCCGTTGGCATTCAAGCCTATCCGGGCGGGCCCACTGCAGCCGCGGCATAGCCGGTTTCTGCCGGCGCTTAGGTCCCCGGCCGCTCTTTCATCCTCATGCCCTCAGCGCGTCACCCCGGAAAGCGCCCCAGCGCTGATCCGGGGTCTACGGCGCGAAGGGCGCCATATCTGGGACAAAGCGCCGCGAAGCATTCAACCGGATTTCGTATTATCCATTCCCGATAAAAAAAGGACAAGTCCATGAAAATCGTGATTGTGGGTGGAGTGGCTGGCGGCGCGTCATGCGCGGCGCGCCTGCGCAGGCTCGACGAGAATGCCGAAATCCTTATGGTGGAACGCGGACCTTACGTTTCCTACGCGAACTGCGGACTGCCTTACCATATCGGCGGGATTATTCATGAGGAATCGAGCCTGCTGGTTGCGACGGAGGAGCTATTCCGTGAACGCTTTGCAATCGGCGTCCGCACTGCTTGCGAAGCCACTGAAATTTCGCCGATGGAGAAAAAAGTCAAGCTGCGCGATGTGAAGACCGGCGAGGTTACTGAACAGGCCTACGACAAGCTGGTTCTGTCGCCAGGCGCGGTTTCCATTAGACCGCCTCTCCCAGGGATAGACCTTCCCGGGATCTTTCATGTCCGGACGGTGCCCGATGCCCGGCAAATCAACGAATGGATTGAAGCGCGGCACGCGCTGCTCTTGGGTATTGACCGGGATTCGAACGCCAGTGCGGAAAAACTCAGGGCTGTAGTTGTTGGAGGCGGTTTCATTGGATTGGAGATGGCCGAGAATTTGGTCCATCGCGGCTTTGAAGTTTCTGTCGTGGAGCTGTCCGGGCAGGTTCTTGCCCCCATCGATGAGGAATTTGCACGCGCCGTGGAGGTGCACCTTCAGCGGCATGGCGTCCAGCTTGCGCTAGGCGACGGGGTGGAAGCATTCGAGAAGGCGGGAAACAGCGCCATCAACGTGCAGACGAAGTCCGGCAAGGCCCATAAGGCCGATCTGGTGATTCTCGCCCTCGGCGTACGGCCGGATACCGCGCTGGCCAGGACGGCGGGGCTTGAGACCGGCAAGTGCGGCGGCATCCGCGTCGACGACCAGATGCGCACCAGCGATCCGGATATTTTTGCCGTTGGAGACGCCATTGAAATCAAGGATTTCGTCACAGGAGAATGGGGCCTCGCCGCGCTCGCCGGACCTGCAAACAGGCAAGGCCGGATCGCAGCCGACGTCATCGCGGGCCGCAATTCGCGGTTCAGAGGCACGCAAGGGACCGCCATCGTCGGTCTTTTCGGCGCTGCCATCGCTTGGACCGGCGTCAGCGAGAAAACCCTGAAGCGGCTCGGCGATAACGACTATGAGAAAATCTACATCCACCCGAATTCTCATGCGGGCTACTATCCCGGCGCGAAGCCCATCGCGATGAAAGTGCTGTTCCGGAAATCCAACGGGCTCGTTCTTGGGGCGCAGGCCTTTGGCGAGGATAACGTCGACAAGCGTATCAGCGCGTTGGCGGTAGCAATACAGATGGGCGCGACGATTTACGATCTGGAGGAAGCCGAACTTTGCTACGCGCCCCAGTTCGGCAGCGCCAAGGATCCGGTGAACTTCGCAGGGATGACAGCGGCGAATGCGATAAGCGGCGACATGCCACTCATCCATTGGGGCTCGAACAGGACTGGCTTCCTCCTTGACGTCCGGGAACCATCGGAACTCGAAGCGGAGCGGGTGCCCGGAGCGCTCCATATTCCGCTTGGACAACTCCGCGAGCGTCTTGGCGAGCTTCCCCGGGACCGAGAGATCCACATCTTGTGCCGTTCCGGCCAACGATCCTATATCGCAACGCGCATTCTTCTGCAGCATGGATACAAAGCCATAAACATATCGGGGGGAATGCTTTCGCTGGCGATGAGGTGACCGGTCATCTGAAGAACAAGGCAGCGCCAGAATCCGGTTAATCCGGAATTGCTTAACGGGGGGTGGACTTTTATATCTACCCGCCGCAAATCGCGCGATTTTTCGGTCTTATGTGGCAAGGGCACCTAATTTAAAAGTAGAATAACGCATTGGAACTGAACATAATTCCAGCGAGTTTAACATGAGGAAACCGGTCAAGCTTGCTACCGTTGTTGGTCAGACCTGGAATCTCAATTCGGCGTCACTTTTCAGAGACGCCGTTTTTTTTGCTCAGATTCGAAAAGATGGACTTTAATGCAAACTTCCGGTACTTTTGTCAAGCGTACGTAGCAAAAATACGGAATTTCTGCATGGATATCCCAAAAAGCGAGCTGTTCTCAATCCTGCAAGAGTTCAATCCGTGGTGGTCAGGGCGACCGCTACGGAATTTGCCTGATTGGGAACGATCCGCATCAAAGCAAATTTGGCGCTGGATTGAGGATAAAGAAACTAAACGCCATTTGCTGCTCACAGGAGCAAGGCAGGTTGGCAAAACAACGCTTCACCGTCAAACCATTCGGCGGCTTCTGAATGAGGGGTTTCCGCCATCGAATATCGCTTATGTCACCTTCGATCACGGCATTTTAAAGCTTGCTGGTGTTGAGGCCACGCTTAGGGCATGGGAAGAATTGTATCCTGCGGATCGTTCCCATCCGCAGTTTCTCTTTCTTGACGAAATCAACGTTGTTGCGGGTTGGCAGACATGGCTAAAGCACCAGCATGACTTCCAAAGTGACAGGCGAATAGCCGTCACTGGCTCCGCAATTCCATTGCGAGAAGCGAACGTAGAATCTGGCGTCGGAAGATGGGAGACGATACCCCTGCCGACGCTATCATTTGGCGAGTTTCTAAAAATTAATAATATAGAAGTACCGGCGCTTCCAAAAGTTAACACGTTGCGCGAACTGTTTGAATGGAAAGAGGGCGACTTCATCAGAATTGCTGCGGGAGCGCGTCAACTGACGCCACACTTCCACGAATATTTACTTAGAAGTGGTTTCCCAGAGCCCGCCAAGATAAATGATCTTGAAAGAAGCCAACGTCTTCTGAGAGAAGACATAGCTGACAAGGTGCTAAAAAGAGATCTAACTGCTTTGTTTGGCATTAGAAGAGTATTAGAAGTTGAAAAGATATTTCTTTACCTTTGTTACCACGATGGCGGTATCTTGGATGTTTCAGTTCTTTCAAGGCAGCTGGAGGGGGTAAGCAGAACGCTTGCGGCTAATTTTCTTGACGTGATAGAGGCAACGCACCTGATTTATCGGTTGAAGCCATTCGGCTACGGAAAAGAGGTGCTAAAAGGCAAAGACAAAATTTATTTGGCCGATGCGGCATTGCCAGGGGCAATGATGCTACTAGGGAAGAAAATGCTAGCTCAGCCTGAGCGACTAGGGGCGGCCGTGGAGACAGCGTTCTTCAAGCACGTCTTTACGCGCTTCTATTCACAAACGCCAACTTTCTCATATTGGCGTGATCGGAGAGGAAGTTACGAGGTTGATCTCATTGCGGAGCCCGGCGGAAGCGTCATACCGTTTGAGGTCAAATACCAAGATGCCAGAGTTACCGGAGCGCGGCTCAAAGGGCTTCGCATGTTTCTTGAAGAGCGAAAAGTTGAGCGAGGCTACGTGATAACCCAGCGATGGGACGATTTTGGGCCAATTGCGCTCACGTCGGCTTTACCCAAGCAAGAAACAAAGGAGCTTGCCTCAAAAGTCATGGCAATCCCTGCTCCGATAGCTTGTCTTTGGCTTTCATAGCCAGCCCCTTTTCTATCCGGGGGCTGGGTTTTCTGATAACACTTCAGCATTGGGGATGCATTTTCATGCTTGGGGTATCAGATGCGATGGTTTTTTCTGCTTATGCTAATCGTTGGCGTCTTGTCCCTCTTCCTGGAATCCGAGAAACCAAAGATCGAGAAAGCGGTAGAACCTGACTTCGATGCGATTTGTAAAGGTTACGGGTTTCAGCCAGAAACACCTGGCTACGATAGTTGCAGAATGTGCGTTTCAGTCCAGCAATCGGCGTCATCTATAGCCGATAGTTTGATGAACGCCATTGATTGCACCCCCAGAGAAAGGGTGTAAGCCACTCGATCTCCACGATACAGAGGTTTGTAATAAAAAGGCTACAAATCCATAAACTGCCTTGGTGCTCTTGCTACATAAGACCGCAAATAACCGTAAAGGTACGTGCGGCATGAGGAAACGCACTGCCGGTGCCGCCTTTTACGCTCATTAATCAGTGCGCTAGCGCACTTAAGGCTTCGGCAAGGTGCTTTCCATAGTGTCGCGCCTAAGCAAAGGCGGAGCGGCACGGTATTATCCGGCAATCCCATGCCGCGCAGAGGCGGTAAAGAAGCTTACAACAGCAAGGAAAGCGGGAGCTCGGTTGTGCTCTTCACCTCGGAGATCACCATGGACGAATTCGTGAACTGCACGGATGCAACTTGGCTCAGATGCTTGCGGAAGAAGGCCTCGTATGAGGCAGTGTCGCGCGTGATGACGCGCAACAGATAATCGGTCTCGCCCAAGAGCGTGTGGCATTCGACGACCTCGGGAAAGCGCCCCACCGCCTCCTCGAAAAGCGGCAAGGTCCGCTGGCCGTGCGCCTGAAGCTTGACGTGCGCGAACACCATCATACCGAGCCCGAGCTTCTGCCGGTCGAGAAGCGCCACACGCTTTTTGATGATCCCCGAGCTTTCGAGCTTTTCGATGCGCCGCCACACCGACGATTGCGACGCGCCAGCCCTCGCTGCGATCTCCGCTGTCGAAAGCGAAGCGTCCGCCTGGAGAAGCAGCAATATGGTGCGGTCGATCGCGTCTAGTTCGCCCGGCATGATTTATGCGAGATGCCCTTCCGGAGTGAAACGATGCTCGCATCAGGCTAAGCCTCTTGGCCCTATTTGAAAAGTCTTTTCGGATTTCCCATGTCATACTCATAAAAAAGTCGCCGCGAGCCTATGAATTACCAGGGAGATGTCCATGGATACGCTCGTATATGCACCCTCCGTCGATCTCGACGAGAAATATCGCGCCGAGGCAGGGGAGGTGTTTATTACCGGCGTGCAAGCTCTCGTCAAGCTGCCGCTGTTGCGCCGCGAGATCGATGCCAAGAACGGCTTGAACACCGCCGGTTTTATTTCCGGCTATCGCGGTTCGCCGCTCGGCACCTACGACAAGCAGCTCTGGCATGAGCGCGAACGGCTTGCAGCCCATCAAATCGTGTTCCGCTCCGGCGTCAACGAGGAACTGGCCGCAACCGCGGTATGGGGAAGTCAGCAGGTTGGGCTCTTTCCCGGTGCAAAATACGACGGCGTTTACGGAATCTGGTACGGTAAAGGGCCCGGCGTCGACCGCTCGGGCGATGCGTTCAAGCATGCGAATTTCTTCGGAACCGCGCGCCACGGTGGCGTTCTCGCATTCGCGGGAGACGATCATTCCTGTAAATCGTCCACGCTCCCCAATCAAAGCGACTTCGCTTTCATGGATGCGGAAATCCCTGTCCTAAACCCCGCCGATATTGCCGAGCTTCTCGAATTTGGCATGAAGGGCTTCGACCTCTCCCGGTTTGCCGGGCTCTGGGTGGGAATGAAAGCCATTGCCGATACCATGGATGCGAGCGCCACTGTGCGGATCGAGCTCAACCGTTACAGGACGGCAGCGCCGGAAGGCGTGCCAGCGCCCGCGGGTGGCCGGAATGCACGCCTTCACCTCACCCCGCCGCAGCAGGAGGAGATGCACAGGCATTTCCGCTTGCCCGCGGCCATAGCGTTCGCAAGAGCGAACGGCTTCGACCGGATCGCCATCGACGCGCCTGCGCCGCGCTACGGGATTGCGGCGTCTGGCAAGGCTTACCTGCATGTCCGTCAAGCCTTGCGGGACCTCGATATCGGCGAGGCGCAAGCGGCCGCTCTTGGCATCCGGGTCTATAAGATCGGCCTTGTCTGGCCGCTGGACGGGCAGGGGTCGCGCGCCTTCGCCGACGGCCTCGAGACGGTGCTTGTGGTCGAGGAGCGGCGCGACGTCATCGAGCATCAGCTTCGCGCCGCGGCTTACGGCCTAAGCGACGGGCGCCGTCCCCGCATTCTCGGCAAGCGCGATGCCGCAGGCGAGCCTCTGATTAGCGACCTTATGGATCTTAGCACGGCCGATGTGACACGGGCGATCCTTGCAACCATGCCCGCGGAGTGGAAGACGGCGCGCATGCGCGCCCTCGAAATCCGTCTTACCCAGGCCACCAACGCGGACGCTGCCTCCGCTCCGCTGCATGTGCGCTCGCCCTATTATTGCTCGGGCTGCCCGCACAGCACATCGACCCGCGTGCCGGAGGGAAGCCGCGCCGTGGCCGGCATCGGCTGTCACTATCTCGCGACCTATATGGACCGCAATACGGACAGCTTTACGCAAATGGGCGGCGAGGGCGTTCTGTGGGTGGGACAGGCACCCTTTACGAGCGAGCCGCACATCTTCGCCAATCTCGGCGACGGCACCTATTTCCATTCCGGAACCCTCGCCGTGCGTCAGGCCATCGCCGCCGGCCACAGCATGACATACAAGATCCTTTATAACGATGCCGTGGCCATGACGGGTGGGCAGCCCGTGGATGGGCAGCTTTCGGTGCCGGCGATCGCGGCTCAGATGCGCGCCGAAGGCGTGAAGCGCATCGCAATCGTCAGCGACAACCCAGACCGCTATCGCGGACACCCCGATATCCCGGCTGGCACCACTTTCGATCCGCGCTCGAGGCTCGATGCCGTGCAGCGCGAGCTTCGCAAGGAGCCTGGCGTCAGCATCATTATCTACGATCAGGTTTGCGCTACAGAAAAACGCCGCCGCCGCAAGCGTGGCTTGATGGAACAATCGGAGCGCCGGGCGGTTATCAACGCGAGTGTCTGCGAGGGTTGCGGTGACTGTTCCCGCGCCTCCAATTGCCTTTCGGTCGAGCCGGTTGAGACCGAATTCGGGCGCAAGCGCAAGATCAATCAATCGACATGCAACCAGGATTTCTCCTGCGTTGAAGGCTTCTGCCCGAGCTTCGTCTCCGTTTACGGCGGTAAGCCAAGGCACCGCGAGCCCATCCAGCATGAGACGCGCGATCTGCCGGAGCCGCAGCTGCCAGCCACCGGCGCGGACGGCTACAACATTCTTATGACGGGCATCGGCGGGCTTGGCATCACCTCGCTTGCCGCGATTCTCGGCATGGCCGCCCATCTTCAGAACCGTCAGGTCCGCGTCATGGATCAGATCGGGCTCGCCCAGAAGGGTGGCGGCGTTTACTCCCACCTGCGCATCGCGGAGCAAGGCATCGAGCTGTTCAGCCCGCGCATCGGCGCCGGACAGGCCGATCTCCTGCTGGCTGCCGATATTGTCGTGGCCCACGGAAAGAACGGGCTTCCCGCTATGAGCGCGGAGCGCACGGCGCTCGTGAGCGATGGCCAGGTAACGCCCACCGCTGAGTTCGTGGCCAATAATTCCGTAAACTACAATGCGGATGCGATGAAGGCCCGGCTAGAGGCACGCGCGCGGCTCATGCTGGATTGCCCGGCGCAGGCCATTGCCACCGCATTTCTTGGCGATTCCATCTATGCCAACATGGTGCTGACCGGATTTGCCTGGCAGAACGGGCTGATGCCGCTCGATCGCGGCGCGATTTTGCGGGCCATCGAACTAAATGGCGCGAGCGTGGAAGCCAATAAGCGCGCTTTCGCGCTTGGCCGCGAGGCGGCAACCGGCCTCGCCGGTCTTATGTCGAAAATGACGCCGGCCCCGCAACCGGCGCGGACGCTGGGCGAGCTGATCGATATCCGGGTGCGCGATCTGACGGCGTATCAGGATGAAGCGTATGCCGACCGCTATCGCGGGACGGTCGAAAAGGTTTGGAGCCGCGAGCAGGATCTCGCACCCGGCAGCCAGGCTTTGAGCGGTACCGTCGCACGCAACCTTCACAAGCTCATGGCCATCAAGGACGAGTATGAGGTGGCGCGCCTTTATACCGACGGCCGGTTCGCGGAGCAGATCGAGGAGCAATTCGAGGGCGATGTGAAGCTCAGGGTTCATCTGGCGCCCCCGTTTCTCGCGCGCCGCAATCCCGATACGGGCTTGCCGGAAAAGCGCGCCTTTGGGCCCTGGATGCTGAAGGCGATGAAAGTGCTGGCGAAGGGCAAGCGCTTGCGCGGAACCCGCTTCGATATTTTCGGCCGGACGGCGGAACGGAAGGCCGAGCGCGAAGTGCTCGCCGATTATGAGGCGCGCCTCGCAAGGCTCTTGCCTCAGCTGACGCCTGCGAACCTGCCGCTTGCGGTTCGATATGCAGCGGTTCCCGATACGATCCGCGGCTTCGGCTATATCAAAACAGCGAATATGAAGAAGGCGGAGGCGAAATACGCCGAGCTTGAAGCCGCGCTCTTTGCGCCGGCGGTGCTGAAGGCTGCGGAATAGCTACCTCTCTGTCCTAGTCGAGCATAATGATTGAGCGCTACGCCCCCCTCACCCCAGCCCTCTCCCGCGGAGGGGAGAGGGAGCAGGGTGTGCCCGTTGCAACCGCGTACCCTCTCCCCTTGCGGGAGAAGGACAGGATGAGGGGGGACTTTCGGGCGTATGAAGTTCTGGTCTCAAAAACCCTGCGATCTTGTCAGCCAAGAGCTGCGCATTCTTGGTCTCGCACTCCCAAATGACGAGGGTGCGCCAGCCCTGCTTCCGCAGCATCGCCTTGCTGGCCGCGTCGCGTTCCACGTTGCGCGCGAGCTTCGGCCCCCAATAAGCCTGGTTGGATTTTGGCGGCC
>JBKQOR010000059.1:0-5816 GCA_052145435.1 Rhodomicrobium sp.
AAAAGTTCTGATTTGCGCACTCGCGCTCGGCGGCTTCGCGGCCTCCGCGCAAGCGGCTGACCTGAGTGTGGACAGCCTCAAAGACCCGCTTCCCGACACCATTACCTACCACGGCGTCACCATCTACGGGACGATCGACGTTGGTTATGCTTATGCGGAACATAGCACCGCGGTGAGCCAGTCCATCTATGTCGGCGTTCCCCTCACCATGTGGGGGCAAAAGCCCGGCAACGGCTCGATCTCCTCGCTGACCGAGAACGGCCTGTCGCAATCGAAAGTCGGCCTCAAGGTCGAGGAATCCATTGGTATGGGCTTTACCGCCATCGGCAAGATCGAAAGCGACTTCAACCCGCTTTCGGGCGAGATCGCCGATGCTTGCGCAAGCATGGTCGAAAATATTGCCAAGCCGATCACGCAGCAGAATACGAACGGCGCCGGCAGCCGTTGCGGCCAAGCCTTTGGCGATCAGGCCTGGGCTGGCGTGAGCAGCTCCACCTTCGGTACTCTCACAATCGGCCGTCAGTACTCGCTTGAGAACGAAGCCGTTGGAAAATACGATCCGATGGGTCAGAGCTACGCTCTTTCAAATCTCGGCTACACGGCTACAACCACAGCCGGCGCCGGCACAACGGAGCTGTCCCGCTGGGATAATTCTGTGAAGTATGTCTTCCAATACGGTCCGGCCCACGTTGCAGGCATGTACTCGGACGGCGGTGAGGGCACGGCCATATTCGGCGAAGCCGGCGGAGCCAATGCCGGGATCACCTGGAAGGGCCTGTCGGTCGACGCCGTCTATCAAAGAGAGAATGGCGCTGCAAACCTTGCGGATGGCGCGACCCTCGTCGCCGGCGGCGCCCTCAAGGGCACTGTCACCGACGGCGAGGAGTGGTCGGCCATGGCTAAATACACCATGGACGCTCCGGCGCTGTTCGGCGCATACGGCGGCGGCTTCAAGGACAGCTGCGGCCTGAAGGACGAATGCCCTGCTGCCAAGCTGACATTCATGGGCGGCTACGCTCACGTCGAACTGACAAACTACGGCGGCACTCTGTCTGCGTACGACACGACCATCGGCGGTTACGCGCCGGGGAATTACGGCGGCACTTGGAACACCAATCCATACGCAACTGGGACGGGCAAGGTTCTTGAAAGCGAGTGGGGCGGTGCAAAGTATGAGACCGGGGCGTGGACGCTCGCCGCAGCCTACTATCACACGAGCCAAGAGGCGTACATCGATAGTGCCCACGGGAACTGCGCCGCGTATACCGCCTACAACACGACCGGCGCCGGCAAGGGCACCGTATCCCCCAACAACCTGCAAGGCGGCAGCTGCTCGGGCGATTTCAACCAGGTCTCTTTCTTGGTTGACTACACCTTCACCAAGCACTTCGACGTCTACGCCGGCGCGAGCTGGAGCAACATCAGCGGCGGCCTGTCCTCCGGCTACCTCCAGAACGAAAATGCTGGCGTCATCACCGGCATGCGCTTGAAGTTCTAAGCCGAACGGCTGGGCTAACCTAGCCTTCTCGATGGTACCCCTGGCAGGCGGTGATCGTTCACCGCCTGCTTTTTTGTGCGCAGGCCTGAGCGCGGTTTAGGTGAGCTTCTTGTTGGCTCTCCCAGATCCATGAGCCCAAATCCGGCAGTTGGCGCCAGCCGCAGCGTCGTCCCCGCGAAGGCGGGAATCCATTTATTGCGCTGGAACAAGCCCTTAGCATGGGTCCCCGCCTTCGCGGGAATGACGCTTGTAGCCTATCTGCGGACTTGGCATTTCGATTTTTTCACAGGCGCCTTCGCGGGAATGACGGTTGCGTGCCTTGCAATGCTTCGGCAGTCGATTTATTCACGCGCTCGCAGGCGGGAATGACAATTAGAGGCATTGGAGCCTCACCCAGCGGGTGACAAGCGGCCGGCAGCTACCGCGCTGTTTTGGCGTGAAGTTGCACCGCCGGAACGGGCCGGCTACTCTTACCAATGGCGTGAGCGGCCCAACGCCGGCGAGAACGCTAATCAGCGCGTAAGCTTGATCGATGCCACCGGAACCTGACGGCCCGTTGCGTGGTCGGCTTGAGTAATTGCCACCAGATGATCTGTCTCGCTCTTGAATATGACCTTGAAGTTGCCCTTGAAGCCGGGACTATCGGCCTCAATAAACAAATAATTACCGCTAATGGTGCCGCTCACGCGGCCGGAGGAGTTTCCGCTTTTTTCTTCGAACCATCCTTCAAGGAGATTGCCCTCGCAGGTGACCTGGCTCGACGCTTCGAGCTTATAATCGGTTCCGGCGCAGGCAATAACCTGATTGATCGTGCCCACAGCCGCCATGGAATAGGAGATCCGGCAAGACACAAACTCAGGCGAGCCGCCGATGGGTGTTACGGCACCCCTTCCCCGCCAAGACCCGTTGAGATTTCGCATCAGGTCGAGCCCTTGGGCCGTACACATCGCAATGGCAGGGCTTGCCGATATAGCGGCAAGTCCCGCGAAAGACGCCAAAAGAACGCGGAGCGATTTTGAAGTTTTCATACCGGACCTCGAGTAATTGGAAAGTGAGGCAATGCTGGCGGATTTGACCCGGATTGGAGTTTGCCGAACGTCACGCTGGCTTAAAAGCATTGGCCAAGCGTCTCCCGTTTCGCGCGAGATCTAGGCGACATAGAGACCCCGCTCAACAATTTTGCCCTGCCGGGCACCAATTCCAGGGCCGGCGAATGCGAGGCCCGATGCGCGTGACCCAGGGGCGCGTGGCGGACCTTTGCTATTGCGTCATACTTTAGCGGTTGAATCCTCCGCGCGATTGGCTTGCAGTCTTGGCCGGCGCACGTTACAGAACAAAGGATACGGCAGCGGGAGAGCGAAATCTATGGGACCACTTCTCGGTTTTATCGCGATGGTCATAACGCTTTATATCTGGGTGGTTATCATCAGCGCGATTCTGAGCTGGCTAATCGTGTTCGATGTCGTAAACCGCAGAAACCGCGTGGTTTACCTGATCGCCGACAGCTTTCACCGGTTGACCGAACCGGCTCTTCGCCCGATCCGCAGCGTGCTGCCCGATCTCGGCGGTGTCGATATTTCGCCCGTCGTGCTTATCCTTGGGCTTATTTTTATCCGCGACGTGGTGATTTTTGGCTGGCTTGCGCCCCACACGATTTAGCCCCGCCCGCCCGTCATGGAGATTCCCGCCTCGGCCGGCGCGAATGGCATCGTGATCCACGTGCGCCTGACACCCAAAAGCGGCGCGGAGAAAATTGCGGGCGTCGAGCTGCACGGAGAGAAGCCGGTTTTGAAGGCGCATGTAACCGCGCCGCCGGAGGACGGTAAGGCAAACGCTGCGCTGATCTTGCTCATTGCCCGCTGGCTAGGCGTCCCTAAATCCAAGGTCACGATGGCGGCTGGGCAGAAGTCGAGACTGAAATCGGTGAGCGTCGCCGGCGATGCCGAGGATCTCATGCAGAGGCTTGGCAAGCTTCTGGCAGAGCCAGCTGGACCCCGGCCCAATTCGAAAAGGTGAGCACAATGGCTGAAGCAGTACTTTTGAACGGCGTAGCGCTGGCAGCCGACGTCAAGGAAGCCGTGGCCGAGCGCGCCGCCGCTTTCATCGCCGCTGTCCACCGCAGGCCCGGCCTTGCCGTGGTGCTTGCAGGCGAGAATCCCGCAAGCCAGGTCTATGTGCGCAGCAAGTTGAAGCTCGCCGGCGAGTTGGGTTTTCATTCGGTCGAGCGTAGACTCGATGGCAGCGTGGGCCAAGCTGGGCTGCTCGATGTCATTGCCGCGCTCAACGCAGACGACGCAGTCGATGGCATATTGGTGCAGCTGCCGCTGCCGCGTCACATCGATCCCGAGGCGGCAATCGCCGCCATAGATCCAGACAAGGACGTCGACGGATTCCATGCGGTAAATGCCGGGAAACTCTTCACAGGCCGGCCGGCCTTCGTTCCGTGCACGCCGCTCGGATGCTTGCGCCTCATTCACAGCGCCAGGGCCCATCTCGCGGGCCTCAGCGCGACCGTTGTGGGCCGCTCCAACATCGTCGGCAAGCCGATGGCGCATCTCTTGCTCGCCGGGGACTGCACTGTGACCATCGCTCACTCCAAGACGCGCGATTTGCCCGCCGCGGTCCACAGCGCCGATATCCTCGTTGCCGCGATCGGGCGGCCGGAGATGATCCCAGGCGAATGGATCAAGCCGGGTGCCATCGTCATCGATGTCGGCATTAACCGCGTGCCCTCTGGCGAAGGCAAAACGAAGCTCGTTGGCGATGTGCATTTTGAGAGCGCGCGCCATGTTGCGAGCGCGATCACGCCCGTTCCTGGAGGCGTGGGGCCGATGACGGTCGCATACCTTATGGCAAATACCTGCCGCGCCGCGTTTTTGAGGCACGGTTTGCCATGGGACGCGGACATCTAGAGCCTGTCCTGTTGCCGCTTATATAAGACAGACAGCTAGGCAATGGGAGGCAGCCGTCTCCTTTCCCTCGGGTACCTGCGCCAGCCCCACGCAGCAGGCTTTATTTGCGGGTGCATTGATATCGGATCCGGTTAATTGCTTCCGCGCCTGTCATCCCGGAACGGCGCTCGCGCCGTATCCGGGATCTTAAAAGGCGCCGGCATTTGCAAAGATCCCGGATAATGCCTCCGGCATTTCCGGGATGACAGCGGTAGGTGAACCATTCAACCGGATTGCGTATGACCCCGGGTTGGAGGCAAACGGTGCGGCATTTTCCTTGGCGGCGAGGCGTTTCGTGAGATAATTAAGAGCACGGTCAGCCCCCCGGCATGTTCGCAAACGGGCGCCAGTACCAGTATAAGGCAGAGGGTATCGCGATGGGCGTCCGCTTGTTGGGCTTGGGCCTTTTTGTTTGTGCTGTCTGGGACCTTTTCACGACGTTCTACGGTGTCGCCGGCTATTTCGACCTGCCCATGAACCCTAAAATCAATCCAGTGCAATTCGCATTCGGGGCTGTTGTGACGATTGTGGTGTTCGGGTTCGTAATCGGCACCCATCTCATTTGGAGCTTGAAGCAGGAGGATGTCCCCGCTCTGCTTCTGAAGGCGGCATGGGCTGCCTGCGTTGCAATAGATCTTGTGACCTCTTGGGAGGGAACGAAGCGCTACGTCTTTTACGGAGATGACGGCGATCCGGCGAGGGGCGCGGGGCTTGCTGTAGCGACGGCTTTGATAGTCTCGTCGACGATCCTCTTGTCCAGGCTCGCCCTGGGAAAGGACGCACGCACTTATACCAGAAGACGTTGATGATGACCCATGGTGTGTCATTCCCGCGAAGGAGCGTGTGAAAAAATCGAACGCTTTCAGAAGCATACAGTTGTCATGGCCGCACTTGATGCGGCCATCCAAAAAAAAGTGAGACGTTTCAATGATAGTCTGGATAGCCGGGTCAAGCCCGGCCATGATAGTGGACACCCAAATCGATTTTTTTCACATGTTCGCAGGCGGGAATCCAGTAATCTCGACGGTAACGAGTAGAGAATTCAATGACATAGCGAAGTGTTTAGTAATAGGGGCAAAGCGCCGGGCAAGCCGCTCAGGCGCGACTCACAAGGGACTCAATTTGTGACTCCCCTTGGGCATGGCCGAATCATCCCCCGACATTTCCGGGCTTGGCTTCGAAGAGCTGAAGGCGTTGTTCGTGCAGGCTATGGAGGAAGTTGCCCGGCTTAAGAAAGAGAGTAAGCGGTGCTCCGAGGCCCTTCGAATACGCGTAGCGGGGCGTGGGCGGATCGGTTACGAACCGTCTCATGAAGCGGACAGTGCACCTTTCTGACGGCAGAAATGACGACCCAAAGGCGTTTTCTC
>JBKQOR010000060.1:0-28551 GCA_052145435.1 Rhodomicrobium sp.
TCTTCGGCGTCTTTAAGAGCGCGCCAAAGGCGAAAACGCCAGCCGAGCTGGAAGCCCAGGCGATCAAGGCCGTAACCCTTAATGTCGACGTCAAACCTGTTCCTGGCTCACGCCTTGTGGATATAACTTATATCGACACCAAGCCGTGGCGCGCTCAGCTTATCGCCAATACCTATGCGGAGGCGTTTGTCGCCTCCACCGTCGACAAGAGATTTCAAGCCAATTCATTCGCTAAAACCTTTCTCGACGATCAGATAAAGCAGCTCAAAATCAAGATGGAAGAATCGGAGAGAGCACTCCTCAATTTCGCAGAGCAGGAGAAGATAGTCGAGGCCAACGACAAGGCGTCGATCGCGGAAAACAACCTCGCCGCCGCGAACACGACGCTTGGACAGATCATCTCCGAGCGCATCAAAAACGAGCAGCTTTGGAAGCAGGTGCAGAACGCTACGGCGATCAATCTGCCTCAGCTTTTGTCGAACAGCGTGATCGAGGTGCTGCGCGGACAGAGAAAAGCGCTCGAAACGGAATATCAGGAAAAGCTCCAAAACTTTAAGCCGGGCTACCCGGCAATGGTGCAGATATCGAACAAAATCAAAGAGATCGATAGGCAACTCGCTGCCGAGGTCAAAACCATACGCAACTCGCTCAAAGCGGCATACGAGTCGTCGCTCGGGCAGGAAAACGAAATGAAATCGCGCATCGAGACGCTCAGAACCGAGGTCCTCGACCTGCAGAAAAAGGGCATTCAAAATAACATTCTGAAGCGGGAGGTTGAGACCAATCGCGGCCTCTATAACAGCCTGCTACAGCGTTATAAGGAGGTCGATATCGCTGGAGGCTCCGGGTCCAACAACGTGTTCATCATCGACCGGGCCATGCTGCCTCAATCTCCCTCGGAGCCGAACTTGCTTCGCATGCTCATTATCTCGTTGGGAATTGGCGCCTTTCTCGGAGGCGGTCTCTCTTATTTTCTGGAAATTCTCGACGATCGCGTCCGCGCGCCCGAGGAGTTGGAGCAGCTGTCTGGCGTGGCCACACTCGGTATCGTCCCGCGCGTCGAGAAGGATATGGATAAGTCCCTGAAAGATCCGCGCTCCGCGTCAGGGGAGGCTCATCGCTCGCTTGCGACTGCGCTGCAATTTTCCACGGAGTCGGGGCTGCCTCGATCGCTCTCCATCACGAGCGCCGGCCCTGGCGAAGGCAAGTCCACAACGGCGGTGGCTCTCTCCCGCTACTTCGCTTCTCTCGGTCTAAAAGTACTTCTCGTCGATGCCGATCTTCGCAAGCCTTCGCTGCACGAGAAGCTGAATTTGGACAATTCGATCGGGTTCAGCAACTATCTGACTGGCGCTTCGCTGCCTCCCGAGGTCGTGCAGAAGACCGATCACCCCAATCTTGCCTTCATGGGTTCTGGACCGCTGCCGCCGAACGCTGTCGATTTGCTGGGAGGGAACCGGGTTTATTCGCTCATTTCGCTGGGCTCGGAGGTTTTCGATCTCATTGTGCTCGATTGCCCGCCGGTTATGGGGCTGGCCGACGCTCAGCTTCTGGCTAGCGCCACGGCCGCGACAATTTTCGTGGTGAGCGCTGGGATGCATCGAAAGGGCATGATCCGCGCCGCGCTGCGCCGCCTTCAGCTATCGCGTGTCGGCATCGTGGGCACCGTTCTCACGAGGTTCGATGCCAAATCTGTGGGCTATGGATATGGATATGGATATGGCTACGGATACGGCTATGGCTACGGTTATGGCGGGGCCCATGAAAAGGGCGAGGCTGCGGAGATGAAGAAGCTTCCGAAGTCGGGTCTCAGATGAGCGAGCGGAGCCCTGAAGCACTCGAAGCGGCCTTGGCTATGCTCCGCCGGCCGCAGCTCGTGCGGTTTGCGCAGCGTTCGTCCCTGCCTAGGGGCGTCACATTCCTCCTGGAGATAGCCGTGGGCGAGCCCGAAGCTCTCCGCGAGGCACAAAGGTCCACTGGCAGCCATGAAGCGAGATTAAGAGAAGCCGCTGGTTTTTTCGTGGAGCAAGTGCTTTTGGACCGGCAGGCCAGCAGTTATCGAAAGCTCGGGTCGTCCCCAAGCGCTTCGAGCAGCGAGCTGCGCCGTCACATGGCGCTTATTCTCAGATGGCTTCATCCCGATGTCGTGGATGGCGCCGCAGCGGGCCAGCATTTCGACCGGAGCGCCTATGTAAACCTTGTTACGGAAGCTTGGGAGACGCTCAAGACAGATAGCCGCCGGGCCGCATACGACGCGACGCAAGAGGTGCAAGCCCGCGGATCGCGGAATAGAAGGGCCTCAGGCGGTTTGAATGGGGCAGCTATGCGCCAGCCGGGCCACGGAGCCTCAAGCGGAGGCGGCCGCCGGCGCCAGCTCGTCTTGGTCAAGATTAGACGGGAGACGATTTGGCGCAGGCTCCTGTTATATCTGGAAAGCCTGAAATGAGCGCAAAGAAACGGCGCCATAAGCGCCGGCCGGGGCTTCTGGGAGCCGCTGGCGTCAGACTGGGCGCTATTGCGGCGCACCCGGCGCGGTTCACCTCCCTCACTCTCTTCAGCCTGCTGCTTTGCTGGCTCATACTAACCAAAAGCCTCCCCTACGCCCTGGCCCCGGCCGCGCCCGATATGGCGCTCCGCCTCAATCCCAATAACCCCGTGGCGCTCATAGCGATCGCTGAACGCACCAGGGCACAGCTTCTTTCGCTGGCAGGCGGCAATGTCAGTCAAGCGGCTCCTGCAGCACCAGCGCAGGAGGAGACACCCGGCGCGACGATCGCGGATCTTCCGCAGGCCCCAGGTGCGCCCGGCGAAGCGGACGGTTTGCAGGACGAGCGCGAAGAACTGCGCGGAGAGATCAGGCAGCTCGCAACCAAAGCAATCGCAGCCGATCCGATGAATGCATCGGCTTTCCGCCTGCTGGCAGAAGTCACGGCCGGCCCAGAGCAGATTCGCGATCTGATGCAGCAAGCGGTCCAGCGGTCCCGCAGGGAATCGACCGCCGTTTTCTGGCTTCTCGACGATAGTTACCGGAGCGGGGACATCCCGGCGGTTGCCGGCTACGCCGATATTCTGCTGCGCACCAAGCCAGAAATCGCCGAATCCGTCATGAACTATGTTGCCAACATAACGCGCGACCCTGCCGGGCGCATTTTGGTCGTTGACAAGGTGGCGAACGTGCCGGAATGGCGCCGTCCGTTTTTTGAGAATTTGCCGGGCATGCTGGAGCGGTCCGAAGCCGTGCTCGATGTCGTAACCGGGCTCAAGGCAAGCGGCCGGCCCGCAAAAGGGAACGAATTGCAGCCCATCCTCAAATATCTTATAGGGATAAATCGCGCCGATGTTGCCTATAATGTGTGGCTGCAATCCCTTCCAGATTCGCGGCTCGAAAGTTTGGGGCTCATGTCGGACCCGGGCTTCGAAAACGGCCCCGGCGTGTTGCCGTTCGAGTGGTACGCCGGTACGGGGATTAACGCTTCTCTTGAGTTCGTTCCTTCGAGTCAGCCCGGCGGCAAGCGTCTGTTGCACATAAGTTTCAACGGTGGCCGCGTCCAATTCCCCGAATTCGTTCAGGTGCTGCTGCTGGGCCCGGGACGCTACCGCCTCGAAGGCCAGGTTCGGGGCTCGATAGAGGGGCAGCGCGGGCTTCGCTGGCAGATTCGCTGCCTCAGAGGCAAAACGCTCGGCGAGACGGACATGCTGACGGGGAAATCGCAGCAATGGCGCACGTTCTCCCTGGAAGCCGAAGTGCCCAAATCCCAAGAGTGCATCGGTCAGCTGGTTCGCCTGGTTCACGATTCCCGTTCCGCGTCCGAAGAATTACTCTCTGGCGAGGTTTGGTTCGGCGATCTGAAGCTGGAGCGGCTTGCGGACCGCAAAGCCGCGCATAAGTAGCCGCAAACCGCCTCATATCATTGATGGTGTCTGATGGATTCCCGCCGCAGGAGCGTGTGAAGAAATTCATTTTGCATTGGGACTGGCGCATGGGAGGCCCCATTCAGGTGAGGCGAGTGCAAAATAATGTTGCTACAATCTTTGGTTGACTTTTTGTCGCCGGCATCAACAATTGCTTGGCGCGCTGAAAGCTTAGGCGCTCTTTTGATTGCGTGGAGGTAGTATGCGTAACGGAGTTGCATTGAAAGAAAGCGCTCGCAATGATCGGCGCGATCAGGTTGTAGAGAAATATTCCGATTTGCAGGAGCTAAGACGCCAGCAGCAGATGAAAAAGATCGTTCACGAGATTGCTATGCTCCAAGCCATCCAACAGCCAAACGCCGAAAACCGGAGAATCTGCTGCCCCTACAACCCGCGCGGCGCAGCGGGCCATGCTGCGGTGTTGAATGTTTTGGAGTTTGAGCGTTGCTGCGCTTCCTAATCTTTTTCACCCCCCGATTGCGAAGAGAAGCATGGCTGACTCGCTGTTTTCACGTACCCTGGGTCACCTTTACTGTGAAGCTACGGCCGTTCACATCGGTCAGCTTCAGGACGGCGCCGGCTGACGCGTCCTTGGCGCCGGCTCTGGGCGGCAGGGACACGGTGGCGCTGGCCCCCATCTCGGCCGCGAGCCCATAAGGGCCAGCCTTGAACCGATTATAAGCGAAATCGTTGACGATGGCCGAAGCCGGTAGCCCGGTTAGCGCCACGGTGTTCCAATCTGCAAGCGTTTTTCCATCCGCGCGGGCCAATTCGGCTTGCATTAAATGGGCTGGCACCGCGGCTGTGCCGCCGTCGAGGTAGATGTGGAAGCGCACGCCGCCGCCGCTCAGCAAGGTAGCATCGGAAAGCGTGAAATGGTGCTCGCTTGGGCTGACCGGTCCGCCATGATACAGCGTGACGACCGAGCCGCGGTAGTAGCTGTAAATGCCAATGTCGAAGGCGAGAACGAAGGCGAGCACGGCCATGCCAAGGTTGCGGATTGCCTTATCCGTCATTGGCAGCTTCAAGCTGCCGCCGGCCCAGCGGAACCAACCCCGCCCTGCCAGTGCGGGGTTGCGGTGCAGCAGTTCATTATCGAGTGAATAGGCGCCGCTGCCGGCCAGCATCAGCGCTGCACCCATGGCGAGATTGCAGGCTGCCATCGTCCACTCGTCGATGCAGGTGCCGCCCTGCCAACCGAACATCAACATCAACACAATAGAAAGGCCCATTGATATCAAGGCCGCGAGGCGAGTCATGAGTCCGGCCGTAAGCGCCGCGCCAGCGAAGAGCTCGACTGCGCTGAATAGGATCACACCGGCGTAGAGCAGCCAGAAATGCTGCAGCATATAGGCGATGAGCCGGTCCAGGCCGAGCAATGCGCCGGGCATCGCGCTCTGGAACTTATTAGCTATCCAAGTCTGATGCTCGGGATCGAGCTTGCCTGGCGCATAAAAGAAGCGGCGCGATCCGCCGCCCCAATAGATGAACCCTTGAATGATACGGACCGGCAGCATGGCAATCGCGGCGTAGCGCCAGTCACTACCGGCAATCTCCTCTGCGACGGGCTCAGCCCGTCCTGCGCTCAACGCCGTCATTACAGACTCCTTGGGCGGTGCGTTGCCGCCTAAAGGCAGTTCAATTGCCGGCCATCCTAAGTATCGGATATTTTCCACGCTGCCTGAAAGACTTGCGCCAACTTATGGCTAACACGAATTTCCTTCGAGGGGATGATTCCAAAAGATCGGACCAAGAATTGCTCCGGCGTGCGGTTTGCGAAGCCCCAACGGAGAGCCGCCGCGCCGCAATGTGGTGAAATCGGAACCGGCGATTGCAGGCCGGCCGTAACGGCCTGCGGACCTTGTATGCCCTGTCATTGAGGGAATCCGCAAAGTGAGCTTATTTATCCCTTATGTTCGAGCCGCCGGCATGCATTAGGGTTTTCTCGTGTGCCTCGGCGGCCGGCGGCTTTCCGTTAATTGGGAGAACATTTTGGCAGACAGTTCCAGCGGCGATGGCGAATTCGAATCCCCCGGAACCGCGCGCGACCGCGAGGGCAACCGCTTCTCCCGGCGGGTGCAACGTTACGCGCATGTCGGCGGCAGTGTGGGCGGAGTCGCGGCCCGGATAGGCGCTAATTATCTTTTCGGAACGGCGGACCGGCAGAAGAACGCTCTGCAGCTCGCGGCCGCGCTCGGCGGGCTGAAAGGTCCGCTGATGAAGGTCGCGCAGCTGCTCTCGACCATTCCGGATGCGATCCCGCCGGAATACGCCACCGAGCTGTCGCAGCTGCAGAACCAGGCGCCGGCCATGGGCTGGCCGTTCGTCCGGCGGCGCATGGCGGCCGAGCTTGGACCCGATTGGCGGGCGAAATTTGCGGACTTCGGCGAGCAGGCTGCCGCCGCCGCCTCGCTGGGTCAGGTGCATAAGGCGAAAAGCCAGGATGGACGCCCGCTCGCGGTGAAGCTGCAATATCCCGAAATGCAGTCCGCGGTTGAGGCCGATCTCAATCAGCTCCGCGTGGTCATGAGCATCTATAAGCGGATGGATTCCGCGGTCGACACCTCTGAGATCGTGCACGAGATCGCCGCGCGCTTACGCGAGGAGCTGGATTACGGCCTCGAAGCGCGTCACATGGCGCTTTACAGCCTGATGTTCCAGAGCGACAAGGCGATCCGCGTGCCGGAGCTTCTGCCGGAGCTTTCGACGAAACGGCTGCTCACAATGACCTGGCTCGACGGGCGGAAGCTGCTCGAATACAAAACGCGGCCGCTCGAAGAGCGCAACGCGATTGCCCGCGCTCTCTTCCGCGCCTGGTGGTTTCCCTTCAGCCACTACGCCGTTATCCATGGCGATCCGCATCTCGGCAACTACACGATTTTCGAGGAGGAAGGCCGCGCTGCCGGCATCAATCTCCTCGATTACGGCTGCATCCGCACCTTCGAGCCGAAATTCGTGGGCGGCGTGATGGACCTCTATCATGGCCTGCAGACCAAGAATCGCGGCCTAATCGTCCACGCCTACGAGACCTGGGGTTTCCGCGGCCTCTCCAACGATCTGATCGACATCCTGAACATCTGGGCTGGCTTCATCTATGGGCCGCTGCTGGACGACCGCGTCCGCCCCGTGGCCGATGGCGTGAAGCCCAGCGAATACGGGCGGCGCGAGGTTTACCGCGTGCATCAGGGTTTGCGCGAGAAGGGCCCTGTGAAAGTGCCGCGCGAGTTCGTGTTCATGGACCGCGCCGCGGTGGGCCTTGGCGGCGTGTTCCTGCACTTGGCGGCGGAGTTGAATTTCTACCGGCTGTTCAACGAAGTGATCGAGGATTTTAAGCTGGAGGACACGGCGCGGCGCCAGCGCGAGGCTTTCGCCGCGTCAGGCGTGCCTCTTCCCTGCGCGGCGAATTGATTGAACGGATTGGCGGCTCAAGCATTAGAGCGTTGCCGGTACGTTTAGAGCGGCATGCGCAGCCCGGAGTCGACCAGAAGCCACGGATGCTTACCCCCGGCGGCTTAAGCCGCCCCGGGATGACGCCCGCGTCTGATGAAACGCACCTGCTCTAGCCCGCGTGGGTATCTTATACGAAGGAATTGCTCCAATGAGCGGAAAATTCCAAGGCATCTGGATCGCTCTGGCCGTGCTTGCCGCCGCCGGCGTCGCCGTTTCGTGGTATTTCTCAAAAGAGTCGAATCTTGCCTGGTGGCACATCTTAGGGCTAGGCCTCACAGTGTTCCTCCTAGCCCTGGTTTGGCTTTGGCCGGGACCGCGCCAGCCCAAACGGCCGCCGCTATAGGCCAAGCAAGTTACGGCAAGGCGTCTGGAAGGCCCGCTTCCAAGTTACCCGGCTCCGTGCCGGCGCTCTTTGCGAACGCGCTAGCTTATGTGCCTGCTCACCAAATAGGACAGCGGCATTGCAATGATAAATCCAGCAATCGCCGCTAATGGGATCAATTTAGCCCCCTGGTTAAGAAGGCTCGGGTCGCTAACGACGACGAGGACCGCGGTACCTGCAAGCGTTGTTCCCAACATCACCCAAATTACGAGCGCAAGCTTGAACATTGGCTTTCTCCCTCTCGAGATTCTGTCTATCCCAAGATAAAACCACTAAGCCTGCGTGAGGTTGCGGTATTGATTTTTGGCAAATTGAAGCCCGGATTCCTGGGGCTGCGCCGTTTTGGCGCGGCGCTCCGGAGTTGCCAGCACGGTTGGGAACGCAAAACGGCGCGCTTTCGCGCGCCGTTGCCAGTCTAGCGTTGGGGGTGGGTGAGATGGGGCAGGTTACTTCAGGGGTGTATAGCCTTGGCCGAGCTTATAGACGAGGCTCACGCGGCCAGTTTGCACGTCCGGCTGATCCGAAATCGAGACATAACCCTTGGAGTAGACCGTCTGCTTGTCAAGCTGGGTGAAGCGGTATTCGCCCTTGAGAAACCAGTTGCCGTGAAGGTTCGTCTCCAAACCGCCGCCGACCGAGTAGCCGGAGAACGTGCTGTTGGTGAGGCCCTTCGGGAAGCTGAAATCGGCTTCGGTGTAAGAGGCCATGACGTAGGCGAGCGTGTTCGTATTCACGAGGCAGCCTAAGCGGCCGCCTATGCTCCACATATCGTTCAGGTCGCCACTTGCAGAATACCCGCCGAGTGTGGCCTTGCTGGTGATGTCTGTAAAGTCGAAGTCCGTGAACACGCCTACGACGAGATGATGATCGAGCTGGTAGTCGTAACCAACTTGGACCGAGCCGAAGATGCCTTCCCCGCCGATTCCATTTAGCTCGGCGGAGTCGCTGTAATCGGTTAGCGTAGCGTCGTGATTGACAGCACCGCCGCCGATGCCGACACCGGCGTAGAAGCCGGTCCAGCTGGTAACAGGCGCATAGACCGGAGAGTCTTTCATGCCGCCGCCAGCATAAATATCAGCGGCATAAGCGGAGCCGCCCATGCCGAGAACCGCCGCAAGCGTTGCGGCGACGAGTGATTTTTGCATTTTGTGTATTCCCCGTAGATTGCCCAGAAGAACGCCACGCAACGCTTACGAGAGATAGCCTGCCGTATAATTTCGCCAGCTGCGAAAAGCCCTATACCGATTCGAGGCTGTTTTTGCCCAGGAATTACAATCCCAATGCAAAACTAATCGGAGCGTGACTTCAACGGCACACTGCTTTAGGTTGCATGTACCTGCGGCACCTACGTTCGATAGCACCCCCGGAAAACGGAAATGGCGCACTTTCGCGCGCCGCTTTGCCAGGACAGAAGAAATTTCAGGCGAAGCCGCTCATGCCGCCGCGGAGCTTTGCCGAAGCGCCTCCGCCGGTTCCGGCGCTAGCGGCCGTGATGCGGGGGTAATCCGTTTTTGCCAGGGCCGCCCGGAAAAATGACCGGCGGCACGGGATGAGGGTCCACGGGCTGCAGGGGCAACACCGGGTGAGGATCCGGATTGACCGGCGGAATCATGGGAGCTGGACCGGCGGGCCTGGGATACTCGATAATGATGGGGGTGGTAACAACAGTATCGGCGCGGGCGGCTCCGGCCATAACCCAAACTGCCGCAAGCGCCGCCGCAGCGAGCGCTTTTTTGCATTGCTTTGTTCCTTTATGGGTTGCCTTGATAAACGCAACTCTGCTGTGCGGTGGTATCGGCAAAGAGGCGCCACCCGAAGTTGCAGCGCAATCGGTAAGACGATTCGTCTATTTATTCTCTTCAATTGGGCCAGATAGCGCCTATTCTTGGGAGTAGTTACCGTGGCACAACACTGTACAACCCATTACATTCTATAGTTGTAGTATAACCCTTCAACGATTGCCAATATAAGCTACGCGCCAGATCGTGCCGCCCGCATCCTCGGATACGTAGAGGGCACCGTCTCTGCCCTCTGCTATGCCCACTGGCCGGCCCCAAACGCGATTGTTATCGATTACGAAGCCCGTGAGGAAATCCTCGTACTCACCGGTAGGTACGTCATCGCGCATGAGGATGCGCACGGCCTTATAGCCAGTCCGCGAGGCTCGGTTCCAGGAGCCGTGAAAGGCCACGAACGCCGAGCCCTTATACGCCGCGGGAAACGCAGCTCCGGTGTAGAAGGTCATGGCCAGCGGCGCGGAATGCGGCTGCAGCGGTAAGTCTGGGTTAGCCACCTTGCCCGCCAAGTCCGGGCGCGCGCCCCTCCAGCGCGGATCCTCATGATCGCCCATATACCGCCACGGCCAGCCATAAAACTGGCCTTCGCGGATGCGGGTTAAATAGTCTGGCGGCAGATCGTCGCCGAGGCCGTCGCGCTCGTTCGTGGAGCAATAGATGTCACCGCTGTCCGGATGCACGGCGAGGCCAACGCAATTGCGGATGCCGGTGGCAAAGATGCGGCCGCCTTTGCCTTCGGGCGTAAAGACGAGGAGATCGGCCCGGTTCTCCTCGAAGCCCCAGGATGCGCCAAGCCCTTTCTCCGCCTCCCAAGCCTCGATTTCCTGAGGGGTTTTGGCCGGCATGCCCTGCGCATCGTTCGTTGCCGAACCCACGGAGACGAACATGCGCGCCCCATCGTTGGAAAAGGCTACATCGCGGGTGACGTGCCCTCCATACGTGGGAGCGAGTTGGGGCACGACGGCGCCGGCGGGAGACCGGGGCTTCAGATCGCCTGTTTCATAGGCGAAACGGATGACGCGGTTGTTCTCCCCGATGTAAACCCATCTGGGCTCGGGCCCCGGCGGATAGAAAGCGATGCCGAACGGCCCAGAGAGACCGCTGGTGTAAACGGTATTTATAGCGAGCTTGCCTTCTCCGTCCGGCCTTAAGATACGGATGCGGCCGGCGGCGGACTCTGCCACGAAGAGATCGCCATTCGGAGCGGCGCGGATAAGACGCGGTCCTTCCAGACCTTCGGCGAAAAGCGTAACCTCGAAACCTTCCGGCGCTTGCGGCTTTGCGCCAGATGGACGTGCTGTCACGCGGGGCGGGTTGCTCGCGGAGCGTGTCTCGTAAGGCGGAGGGAGCCCGGCGATGACGATCCGGTGGATGAGCCCGGGCCGGTCCTGACGCCAGTCGCCTCCCGTCGCGGTTGCGTGCAGCATGCCATTTGGGCCTGCGAAAAAAAACGCGGCAACGAATGTCAGAAACTTAGTTTTATCCATCGCGCCCATCTGCGCAAGACGCTGCTCCGGGGCTGAACAAGATCGCCTTCTTCCGGGTTCCAAGCCCGCTCAGCGGCCGCGATAGCGTGCAACGAGCGATTGAATGAAACTCCGGTATGCTGCGGCCAAGGCGGCGTCGCGGATGACGAGCACATTCTCGGCATTGCCGCGCGCACTGTTGGAAAAATTGAAGCTCCCGGTCACAACGGTGCTGTCTGCCACGAGCGTCTTGATATGCAGGAAGTTATGCGGACCGTCCGGCGTATATTCGATGCTCGGCTTGGCTGAAAGCCGGCCGCGCACCTTTTGCCAGGTGTTGATTTTATCCGCGCCAACCCCGCTTTGCCGCCATTGCTCCACCACGCGCTCCATTTGCGTGCCGTCGCACACGCCCTCGAGCACGACGCCGCGGTCGATGGCTTCCGAAAGCGCGGCGAGGATCGGGCCGGAGGAGAACAGCATGGACGCGACTGTGATCCGCTCGCCGGCCGCGTCGATGGCCTGCACAATCTCGCGCGTGATGCTTTGGCCTTCGCCCGGCGCGAAGGAAACGGTCACAGGCACCCCGCCGGCGAAAACCGTGCCGGTATCGCGCAATCCCGACGAAGGCAAGATCTCGTCCGCATTCCAGAGATCGTCGAAATCCGTCGTGTAGTAGCTGGCGAGATCGTGCGAACGTAGCACGACGATGTTGTTCTCCTGCCGGCCGAAGGCATCGTTGGTGAAATTTGCCGAGCCAGTGAGCACCGCGGCGGCGGGCGAAAGCGCATCGCGCACGATATATTTGTTATGCATGAGCGCATGCTTTTCCGGGTGGCTTGGCTGCACGCCAGTGATGCCTTTCAGCTGCCCGATGTCTTGGATGCGGTCGAGAAATTCGGCAGTGCCGCCGGGCGCCAGGTCGTTGCCCGGCTCGCCGCCTTGCCCCGCTGCCGCCGCGGAGTCGAAAAGGACGCGGATCGCGACGCCCGCGGCCGCCTGCTCTTTCAGCGCTGCCTGCACTTTTTCCGCCGCGCTGCCTTCGAGCCGGAAGTCGTAGATGGCGATATCGAGCGTGACCGAGGCTCCGCGGATGAAGGCCGCAACAAAATCGGAGGCCGCATCGATTTGCGCAGCGCGTTTGGCGCCGGACATATCCGGCGCGGCTCCGGCTTCCTGGAAAAGAATGGCTTCGATCGCTCCGCCCGCTGTCAAAACCTTTTCCATGCATTCGCTCCTATCGCCGGCCGAAGCCAACCGTCCTTCTCTCACCTTTTAAGCCGCGCTCAGGAGGTTTGACAGATTTTTATTTCCTTTTGATATTGCCATGCATTTTATCCTAATTCGTATCGCGCTGTGCGGAACGTGGTTGAAATATTCGTGAACTGAAGCCGCGCGGCGGCCGTGCCAGTCCCAAGGAAAGGCCCGACGCGCTGCACGCACCGGCCAGTAACGCTGCTTCAGCTAGACAAAGCTTATACCAGCCGCCGGAAGTGCCGATGCGGGAACGATACTAAATCCGGTTGAATGCTTCGCGGCTGTCACCCCGGAAAGCGCTGTCAGCGCTTATCGGGGGTCTTGCAACATTCGAAGCGCCCGTAAAGATCCCGGATACGGCGCGAGCGCCGTTCCGGGATGACAACAAAGCGCCGCGAAGCGTTCAGCCGGATTTGGTATGACAATCCATCGGTCATCGTTAGTGTCCGCTGGAATAAGAGCTACTACTAGTTCTGCTGCTCAGACACGGGATTGCAACATGCTGGCGCCCGTAAAGATCCCGGCTCTGCGGTGCACCGTTTTGTTTGCATGCAGCGCGAAGTAAAGTGCATGCGTTCAGCCAGCCTGAGTTGAAATTATCCGGGAGAATTCGAGTGGCCGCCCTTTCGCGCGGCAGTCACAAATTCGTAGCGCCACCGGGCGGCGTCAACAGCGACTGCAGCTCCCTTTGCTCCTCTGGAGTGAGCGGCGGCGGCGCCTCCTGGGTTTCCCGCGGGCGGCGGACGACGCGCGCGGCAAGGACAATGCCGCCCGCAATGAGCAGCAGCGGCGTCAACCATAGGATCAGCGTGTTCAGACGCAGCCGCGGGTTCAGGAGGACGAATTCACCGTACCGCGCGACGATATACTCGACCACTTGGCTGTTGCTGGAGCCCTTTTCGAGCTGCTGCCGCACGATGAGCCGCAAATCTTTGGCGAGCGGCGCGTCGGAGTCGTCGATCGACTGGTTTTGGCAAACGAGACAGCGCAGCCCCGCAGATATTTCGCGGGCACGCGCCTCAAGCTTGGAGTCCTTGAGCTGCTCTTGCGGATCCACCGCCAAAACCGGGCCAAAGGAAATGGCAAGAAGGAACGCAGCCATCAATGACGTGAGGGACTTTCGCATGGTTCACTCCGCTGGCGCTGGCGCGGAGGCCAAGGATGTCTTGGCGGCGCGCTGGGGCAAGCCGATGCGCAGGCGCCGGTCGAGAAGCGAGACGAATCCTGCGATGAACATGATCAGCGCACCGCCCCAAATCCAGCGCACGAATGGGTGGTAATACATCCGCACCGCAAACGCCCCGCCTTCCAGCTCGTTGCCAAGAACCACATAGACATCGCCGAAAGGCCGGGGCGCAATGCCTGCCTGGGTCGTCGCCTGGGGCGGTGCATCGTATCTGCGTTTCGATGCGATGATCGTTTCGATAAGCTTATCCCCGCGGCGCAACTCGAAAGCGCCGGCAAGCTCGGCGTAGTTCGGCCCGTCGCGCTCGAAGACGTTCTTGAACGTGATCGTGTAACCGGCAAGCTCCACGCTGTCTTTCTGCTTCATGACGGTCAGGCGTTCTGTGTTCCAGGCGCTGGAGCCCGCGATGCCGATCACAGCCACGCCGAGTCCGATATGGCCCAGGGTGGCTGCGAGCTGGCTGCGGCGCATGTTCCAAATCCGGCGTGCAGTCTCGGACAAGGGCACCGATAGAAACTTCGCGCGCCACAGCACCTCCCACACCGAGCCTGCAAGCACCCATGTGCCAAGGGTCATGGCAAGAACCGTTTTCCACCCGGCCCCGCCTTCGAGGCTTGCGGCCAAGCCTGCGATCAGGGCGGCCGCCGCGGCCGGCCAAAGCCGGTGCGCGGTTTCGCGCAGATCGCCGCGCTTCCAGGCGAGAAATATACCGAAGCAAACGGCCACCAAGAGCGGCATGAAAATCCAAACCACCGTCGAATTGAAGAACGGCGCGCCGACCGAGATCTTGTCGCCCGTAACGGCTTCGAGCGCGAGCGGGTAGAGCGTGCCGACGAGCACGATGCCGCAGGATGCAGTCAAAATCAGATTGTTTAGAACGATGCTGCTTTCCCGCGAGATAAGCGAAAACGGGCTGCCGGCCGAAAGCGCGGCCGCGCGCCAGGCAAAGAGCGCAAGGCCGCCTGCCGTGAACACGCTCACGATGACGAGGATGAAAACGCCGCGCGCTGGATCGGAGGCGAATGAGTGCACCGAAGTCAAAACGCCGGAGCGAACGAGGAAAGTCCCCAAGAGGCTGAAGCTGAAAGTGAGGATGGCGAGCAGAACGGTCCATGCCTTCAGGCTATCGCGCTTTTCCATCGCGATGGCCGAATGCAGAAGCGCGGTTCCCGTCAGCCAAGGCATGAGCGATGCATTCTCAACCGGGTCCCAGAACCACCAGCCGCCCCAGCCGAGCGTGTAATAAGCCCACCAGGAACCGACTCCGATGCCGAGCGTGAGGAAGATCCAA
Source organism: Rhodomicrobium sp. (assembly GCA_052145435.1). Lineage (GTDB taxonomy): Bacteria > Pseudomonadota > Alphaproteobacteria > Rhizobiales > Rhodomicrobiaceae > Rhodomicrobium. The sequence goes on from JBKQOR010000060.1 coordinate 14,741, forward strand.
GCGGCGAGAGTCCATGGGCGCACCCAGCGCGCCCATGCCGAGTCCACGCGCCCGAGGATCAGCGCCGCAATCGCGAATGAAAATGCCATCGAAAAACCGACGTAGCCCGTATAGAGCAGCGGCGGATGGATGGCGAGCGCCGGATCTTGGAGGATCGGATTCAGGCCGTTGCCTTCGGCGGGCGCGTCCGCGATGCGCAAAAACGGGTTCGACGTCGCGACGATGAAAATCACGAAGGTGGCGGAAATGGCGCCTTGAACTGCAAGAACCATGGCGCGCAAATCGAGCGGCAGGTTCCGGCCGAAAAGCCAAACGGCCGCGCCGAAGAGCGACAGGATCAGCACCCACAAAAGCATCGAGCCTTCGTGGCTGCCCCAGACGCCGGAAATCTTATAGAGGAGCGGTTTTGCCGAGTGCGAGTTCTCGAACACATTCGCGACCGAGAAATCGGAAACCACATGCGCATAGATGAGTGCGGAGAATGAGCATGCGACGAGCACGAATAGAACCGGCGCGGAGGCATCGGCGATCTTGAGGAGCCGGTTGTCCCGTGCCGCGAGGCCAAGAAACGGGCTTACGCATTGCACGAGTGCAACGCAGAAGGCAAGTATGAGGGCAAAATGGCCCAGTTCAACAATCACGGTTCCGGATTCCCTCGCTTAAGTCCCTGGCGCTGCTTTCAGTTTTGCGCCTTGCTCTTGCCAACGCCCGCTTTTCTTGAGGGCGGCCGCGACTTCGGGCGGCATGTATTTTTCATCGTGCTTGGCAAGCACGGTATCGGCAGCGAAGACGCCATCCGCCTCGAGCCGTCCTTCGGCAATCGCCCCCTGCCCTTCCTTGAACAGATCGGGAAGAATGCCGCTGTAAGCGACGGGCAGAGATTTCGCGCCGTCGGTCAGTTTAAAGGTGGATGTTGTGCCGGTGCCCTTATGAAACGTGCCGGCCTCCACGAGACCGCCGAGCCGGAAGCGCGTTCCAGGCTTCGGCTGGTTCTGCAAGACATCGGAAGGGCTCATAAAGAACGTCACTTGCGTTTTCAGTGCGCTCAGCACGAGCGCCGAGGCGATCCCCATCATAGCAAGGCCGCCTGCGATCAAAGCGGCGCGGCGTTTCTTTCTAGTCATAATTTGGGCTAACCCCCTTTGGCTTCCGCCGGCATCAGTCCGAGCCCGCGCGTCAAAGTTTCTATTTGTTCAAGCGCTTGCGGTTGCGAAGCAAATTGTGCTCTGGCCGTGGCGGCTGCATCCCGCGCTTTGCCTGTCTCGTTCAGGACGGCATAAGAGCGGATAAGCCTCAACCAACCGTCCAAATCCGCCCCGTTTTCTTTCAGGCGTGCGGCAAGGCGCTCGACCATGCTGCGGATCATGGCCTCCTGAGAGTCCTCGCCCGAAGCCTGCGCGCTTTCCGGCTTTTGGCCCTCGGGTTCAGCGTTCAATTCAGCGAGCTGCCTATAAATCATGCTCTTCCAGGCGCCCGGAATGTTCTCGCCCAACATCTCGCGGTAAATCTGCTCCGCGTCCGCTTTCCTGCCGTCTTGAGCGGTAAAGACGGCAAGCCAGAACCGGCCGCGCAGGGACTGTGGATTGAGGGCAAGCGCTGCATCGAGGGGTGCCTTGGCCCCGGCCGGCACCACACCGTCATTGGCAAAAGTCAGCACTTCGAAAAGGCCGAGCAGCTTGTCCTCGTCCTCGCCGGTGAGCTGTATCGCCCGGCGATACGCCTCGGCAGCCTTGTCGAATTGGCCGGTCTTGAAATAGACTGGAGCGATGACCGCCCAGCCAGCCCCGTCCTTCGGATTGGCCCGCAGCCGGCGCTCCACATTGGCGATTTGGATGGCAAGCGACTGCTCAGCAGGGGGCGCGTTGAGCCGTGCCTCAAGCGGCCGGTCGCTCATGCTGGGCGTTCCAAACACCCAATAAAGCCCCATGGCTCCGGCCGCGATCGTTGCCGCCAACGCAAAGAACGCTACGTTCGCACTTAAGTAGGCCGGTTTGCCGGAAGGAACAGCCGCGCCGCTGCGCCGGCTCGCTTTGAGCAGGCGCCGCGAGATTTCCGTTCGCGTTTGCTCCGCTTCCTCTTTCCCGAGGGTTCCGCGCTCCTCGTCCCGGTTGAGTTCGGCCAATTGCAGCTTGTATGTCTGCATTTCGGACACGGTCCCAGCCCCAGGCGCAGCTGCACGCCTGAGCGGACGTGCAACAGCCAGGATCACGCAAGCGGTCACAGTTGCAAAGATAATCCAGATCATCGAACGCGACATTACTCTGCCAAACCGCGGAGTCAACGGCTTGTATGGCAAGCTGCCGCAAACATCATTAAAAGGCCAGGCAAAGCCCGCAGGGCAAACTGACGCAGCCGCGTGAGGCTGCGCCGGGCAATAACCGCGCGGTGGTCTAATCCCGCCAGCGCCTGCGGCTCCATTCGCGCGCCCGCTCATCGGTGCCCACGGCCTCGCCTTTCGGCTCCCAGCTGATCAAGCGTTCTTCCTGCGAGGAAAGGTGCCGGCCACTAAATCCGAGCCTCAATTTGGGCACCACAGAAAGACCTCAGGCAACAAACAGCTGCAAGTAGCATAAAATTTGAGCCGGCAAACTTCTAAGACTTGAAGCTACCACAGCTCTGAAACGGTGTTATTTGAGTGCACATGTGTATTTGCACATAATTGCAATATTAAAAAACTGAGAAAACTTTAGTTACAATTGCTGAAACACTTATTTGAGCATTTAACGGAACAATAGGCTTATCGTATGCTTTATATCATATATTGCTTGCAATGCATGAGCTTTGATAATTTTGTATGCGAACAACATCATCAACATCAGCCAGGATATACTGTTTAGCCGAAGATGCATTCTCAGTCAAACGAGAATTTCCGCCAAAAATCCGGCCGGTTGTTGAAGCGCCGCATTGCAGCCTTCGCTGCCGCGATCATGGCCGCGATTTGTGCGCTCGTGTCGGAAGCTGTCTTGAACGAACGCGAAGCCGCGCTGGAGCAAGCGCAAGGTGAGGCTGCGAACCTATCCGCCGGCTTGGCAGAGCAGGTGCACAGCACGCTGAATGGCGTTGCCGGCGCGATGGAATTTCTAAAGGACCGCATCGAAACCGACGGGCCGGCTTTCGATCTCAGCGCTTGGAAGACAAGGGTGCCGGAGCTTTTAAGTCCGGCAGTCCACATCGTTATTATAGACGCGGAGGGAAAAGTGCGTGCATCGACCCTCAAGCACGATTCCGAGCCGGTATCTGTTTCCGAGTGCGAGTACTTTGTGGCACATCGCAGCGATCCTCATCTGGGATTTTTTATCGGAAAGCCCCTGACCGGGAAAATATCCAAGCGCCTCAACATCCCGGCGACGCGGCGCCTCGCTACGCAAGATGGCCAATTCGCGGGGGTTCTCGCCTTCTCACTCGACCCGGAGCTGCTTACGGCACTGCATCGGAAAGTGCATCTCGGACGAACCGCGGCGATGAATATCGTCCGTAACGACGGAATTATTATCGCCCGCTACACTCAGGCCGGGGGCCTCGACCGGGCAAGCATCGGCAGGCATGCCGCAAGTTTCGAGGCATTGCACGCCGGCACCGCCGAGTCCGGCGCATACTCCGGCCCGAGTTCCATCGACGGGGTGACGCGCCTTAATCATTGGCGAAAGGTGCCAGGATATCCGCTGTACGCGATTGCGGGGCTCGGAGAGGCCGAAGCCCTCGCCGCTTCTGGCTATCGGGCCAGGATTATCATCGGTCTCGGCATCGCCGCTCTGAGCCTGCCGCTTATCATGATGTTCATGCTGAGCCGCGAAATCTCGCGGCGCGTCGAGCATGCTGTCGCACTCGATAAGGAGAGCGAAAAGGTTCACCTGGAGCACGCAGCACTTCTTGCGATAACCGAGGAGCTGACCAAGGAGCGCATTAAACTGCGCAAATCGAACAAGGATCTCGCCTTGGCGCGCCGCCGCGCCGAGGAAGCAAACCGCGCCAAATCTACCTTTTTAGCGAATATGAGCCACGAGCTGCGTACACCGCTCAACGCGGTGTTGGGGTTCTCGGAGATTATCCGCGACCGGCTGTTCGGCAACGACGCCGCCCGGTACGCGGATTACGCGGCCGACATCCATCGCTCAGGGGCGCACCTCTTAAATATCGTTAACGATATCCTGGACGTAACGAGGATCGAGGCAGGAAAGTTCGAGCTGCGCGAAGAGAAGGCGATGCTTTCGGAGGTGCTCGAAGAAGCCTCGCTTGCCATAGAGCAGCAGGCCGTCAAAGGAGGGATTTCGCTCAACCGCAGTGTCCCAGCTAGCGGCGCCGCCATATCCGGCGACAAGACGAAATTGACTCAGATCGTGATTAACCTGCTTTCGAATGCCATCAAATTCACCCCTTCGGGAGGCTCGGTCTCTCTCACCGCCGGACCGGACGATGAGGGCGGCTTGACCGTAACTATCCGCGATACCGGGATCGGTATGGCGAGCCACGAAATCCGCGATGCCATGGAGCTATTCAGGCAGGTGGATAGCAGCCTTGCCCGCCGTTACGAGGGGACCGGCCTCGGGCTGCCGCTCGCCATCCAGCTGACGGAGCTGCATGGCGGAACGCTGACCGTAGATAGCGCTCCCGGCCGGGGAACCCTCGTCACGGTGCATCTTCCAAAGGAGCGCATCGCTTGGAATGCCGGCCGCGCGCCGAAGTCCGCGGCTGCCCGGAGCATTCCGCTCAAGATCGCGTCCTGATACGCCGGCGGATGCCCGCCGAAATAGTTACAAATGCTGTGCAAAAACATGGATGCTCTGCAGGCTCCGGTTAATGTACCATCCTAACAAAAAGCGCCTTGCTAATTTTTACTCCGGCTGCGGACAGAAATTTCAAGAAGGCCGCTTAACACTCAGCTGCAGAAGCGCGCCACGTTCGCCGCTATTGGAAACGAAACATATCAAAAAGGTCGCCAATGGCGGGCATGTTCGCCGGGACGTAGGCGGTGCGCTCATCCATCACCGGATTGGGAAGATTGTCCCGGCTGCGCGCGGTCAGCGGGGGCAGCCCCCAATTCCGCTCGATGAACTTCACAACTGATGCGTGGTCGCAGTAAGTGTGCACAACGCGGCCGCCTTTTGTATACGGTGACACCGCGATAAACGGAATGCGTGGCCCGTCGCCGAAGAAATCGAGCGGTTGGATGAAGCCCGAGTCGTAGTAACCGCCGCCCTCGTCGAAGGTGACGAAAATGGCCGTCTCCTCAAACAGCTCCGGCTTGGCCTGGACGCGCTCGACGATGTTGCGCGCAAACGCCTCGAACAGGCTCAGCTTGGAGCTGTGCGGATGGCCGTCGAGCCACCAATCCGGCTTGACATAGGCGACGGCGGGGAGCGTCCCCGCAGCGATATCCGCAAACAGGTCCTGCACATCCTTCAGGTGCTCGGCGCGCTTTTCCGCGTCCGCCATGATGGAGGCCTGATACTGAAACGGATTGCAGACGCCGCAATAGCGTTTTGCTTGTCCCGCCTTCGCCGCGTTGAAGCCGCCGCCATAAAACCGGAAGGAAATACCCTTTTCCGCCAGCGCGTCGCCTATGCTGCGCACATGCGATGGCGGGATCGCCTTGGAGTTCGTGCTCAGCGAGCCATCCGCCTTATAGCCGGGTTCGAGATTGTTCAGCACATAATAATGTCCCGGCCCGCAATTGGGCTTCGGCGCATAGGGCAGCGCGGCGAGATAGTGGACGATGGGCTGCACGCCAGGCTGCGTTTCGTCCGCGCAGGCCGTATACCAGCCATCATTCGCGTAGCGGTTGACCGTACCGGCCTGCGGGCTGGGATCGGCGATAAGGTTCGCGGGCGGCATGGCGGGTGCGCCTTTACCATCGCTGTAAAAGATCGTATCCGCCATGGCGATGTAGAGATGCTCCACCATGGTGCCGCCCATCTCGGCCTGATGATAATTGTCGCTCATGGCGTAGTCATCGGCGAGGCGGCGCAGATAGGGCGTGTCGCCCCGCTCCATGTTGTAGAAGCCCACGGCGTTGCTGCCATCATTATATTTGGCGGAATTCGTGGTGCCGGCAAACGGGTAAAGATCGCTCAAGCAGCCGCTTGGATTTTCTGGCGAGGCGAAGGCCGCGTCGCAGTCCGACTCCTGCCACATCTGATAAAAGCGGTGGACCATGTCGCCGGTGTAGGCATCGTAGGCGAGCGCCGGGCCGGCGAGCTGGAACGGGCCGTTGGGCAGGTTCGAAGCGCTAGCGATGCGTGTATCGGCGCCGGTTGTGCCGGCCAGACCGCTGGCGCCGGTCGTCAGAAGGCGCATGTCGCCGGGCGCAAGATCATGTTCGGCGGCCGAGGCGGCCTCGGCCGTGGCGAACGGCGGATCGGAGAGGCGGGGCGCGTTGGGCGTGCCGCTTAGTTGCGGCGCGGGCAGGCTGGCGTAAGGCGTCTTCGCATCGGCGCTGATGTAATAGGCGGACTGAGCGGGCACGGAGAATTGCGCCGCTGCGCCGAAATTCGCGCCAGGCGAGCCGTCTTCCTTCACGATACCTTTGGAAAGCAGGTTCGAAACCGTTTGGCCCGGGCTTGGTTTGTACACGCCAAACACGTGATCGAAGGTGCGGTTTTCGCCGATGATGATGATGAGGTGCTTGACGGGCGTTGCGGTGTGCGGCTTTCCGTCGGCTTCTGCCGCGTGAACCATGCCAGCCGCCAGCAAGCCGGGTACGGCGGCTATTGCACAAAGCCACGCCCACCTCTCAAACTTCGGCGGCATTTCCGGTCCCCTCGAGAACAATGGTTTTTTATTTTAGCGATAGTACGTGACGAACTGATTGCAGGGGGAGCGGAAACTGCTGTGCTCCTCGATAGATATCTGTCAGCCTCGATGTCAAACATATCACGGTTGCCGGGGGCGATGAATAAGCGCGCGCATGCCGCGGCGCCTCTCAAGCTCTTCGATTTATGCCAACGCACGAACTTGTAACTTTGAGTTGAGCCGGGACATTGGCATCCTCATGTAATTGGGTGCCATAAGCGAGCCTGATCCTGTGTCGCAAGATTCAGCAAGGACTGCCTTTGTCTTTGCCGGTGGCGGAAGCCTCGGTGCCGTGCAAGTTGGCATGTTGCGAGAAGTGATCAAGGAGGGAATTCAAGCCCATTTTGTCGTTTTGGACACTCGGTGAGGCCATAAGCCATATAAGTTTCTCGTTATTTGGTTCTGCCCTGCCCGCGCCGCTGATTAGGCAAGCGGCCCACCATTCAGAGACCACCGCGGCGCGGGCCAAGAGCTTAGACATTCTAGAACTTAGACATTCTATTGCGGGCGCCCGGTCAAAAGATTACAATCTGGCAGATGCAATGAAATCGGCCGGTGACGGCATAACGCATTCGCTCATGGAGGAGAGTGTGATTCCTTCGAGGGTCATGCTTCGATTCCTGAAGGCGATGGAGCGATCCTTGCTCTCCGGCCGCAAGTGGCCGTCCGGGCGACGGCCGGAATGGAGAATGCCATGGGCATCGCGCTTTCACTCCAGCAATATCTCGAAGGCCGGGGTATGTCCTATACGGTCATAACCCATGAGCGGACCGTGCGCTCCTCAGCAACGGCCAAGACCAGTTCCATAGACGGGAACAACCTCGCCAAGGGCGTTCTCGTCAAATGTAAGGACCGCTTTCTTCTCGCTATCGTTCCAGCTTCCCGGCACGTGCGCCTGGAGGCACTCGGCAGCTGGCTGCAGCAACCGGTTGGGCTAGCCACGGAGGCTGAGGCCGCTCGCATCTTTTTAGATTGCGACCGGGGCTCGATACCTCCCGTTGCAGCCGCCTATGGGCTCAGCGCCGTGATGGACGACAGCCTTGAAGGCTTTGGTGACGTTTATTTCGAAGGCGGCGATCATACGACGCTTGTGCACCTGAACGGCGGCGATTTCCACCGGCTGATGGCCGAGGTTCCGCATGCCCATATCAGCGGCCGCAACCATTGATGCTGCGACGGATCGATTAGAGGGGCCGGTGTGACGGGACCAGTTCCCGTTGGATGCAGACGGCTTGACCGGGACGCCCGGCTGCGCGGCGATTCTTATCGCCGTGTACCGTCCAGCCGCTACCGGGGAGCAAATGTAACGCCGGCGCTTCATGGAGAGAACAATGGCGCAAGAACCATCACCGCCCGGCGGCCCAGATCTGACGCAAGGTGTTACGCTCGCGGAGTTTGTCAATGGAAAACTGGCCGGTCATGTGGGCAGCGAAGAAGTCTTGCTCGTCCGCAACGGAGCCGGGATATTCGCCATTGCGGCCCATTGCAGCCATTATCACGGCCCGCTTGTTGACGGGCTCGTCACCGGCAATAGCATACGGTGCCCCTGGCATCACGCATGTTTCGATTTGCGCAGCGGCGAAGCCGTGCGCGCTCCGGCCATAAGTCCCCTTACTTGCTGGCATGTCGAGCAGCGAAACGGCAAGGTCTTCGTATCTGAGAAGGTTGATCGGTCAAAGCCGCGCGGCAAGGCGTCCGGGGATGCGGCCGATAAGATTATCATCATTGGTGGCGGGGCGGCGGGCTTCGCCGCGGCGGAGATGCTTCGGCGGCGCGAATTCCGGGGCAGTATCGTCATGTTGAGCAGTGACGCAGCGGCACCGGTTGACCGGCCGAACCTGTCCAAGGACTACCTCGCTGGCAGCGCTCCCAAGGAGTGGGTGCCGTTACGCCCGGACAGCTTCTACAGCGAGGCCGGCATCGAATTGCGCCTGAATACTGAGGTCACTGGCATAGATACGAAGGAACGGCATGTTGTCACAGCCAGTGGCGGCAAGGTGGCCTACGATCGCCTCCTGCTTGCCACCGGTGCTGAGCCTGTGCGCTTGGCTGTACCGGGAGCCGGCCAGCCGAATGTTTACACCTTGCGTTCGCTTGCCGACTGCTGCGCCATAATTGAGGCTGCAAACGATGCGCGTAGCGCGCTGGTGATAGGAGCGAGCTTTATTGGGCTTGAGGTGGCGGCAGCGTTGCGCGCACGCGGACTCGAGGTCCACGTGGTGGCGCCGGAAAAGCGGCCAATGGAGCGTGTCCTCGGTCCTGAGCTGGGGGATTTCATCCGGGAGCTACACGAGCAGCACGGGGTCGTGTTCCACCTCGAAGATACGGTGGCCGCCATGGAAGACCAGCGCGCCACGCTGAAAAGCGGGCGTGTGCTTGACGCCGGCCTCGTGGTTGCCGGCATCGGAGTGCGGCCGCGACTGGCGCTTGCAGAGCAAGCCGGCCTCATGCTCGATCGCGGCGTTTTGGTGAACGGATTTCTCGAAACAAGCGGCGCCGGCATTTACGCCGCGGGCGATATCGCCCGCTGGCCCGATCCGCGTTCGGGCGAGAACATCCGCGTGGAACATTGGGTGGTTGCACAACGCCAAGGACAGACTGCAGCGCTCAACATGCTGGGGGAACGCCGGAAATTCGATGCAGTGCCGTACTTCTGGAGCCAGCATTACGATGTGCCGATCAATTACATCGGCTATGCAGGGCGATGGGATGAGATCGCGATCGAGGGCGATATCAAAGGGAGGGACTGCTTGCTCAAATATAAACACAAGGGACGGGTTTTCGCCATCGCGTCGATATTCCGCGATCTCGCAAGCTTGCAGGCCGAAGTAACGATGGAGGAGGAGATGGTGCTTTAGGGCGTACCGGCGGACGGCCAGTGGGGATATAACAGGATGACTACCATCGAAAGGCTCTTTGGGGATCGCCCACAAGCTGATCACGGGGACAGGCTGGCGAAAGGATAAGTTCGCTAAAATGGCGTCTGTTTACCATACCATTCTGCGCCACAAAACAATGCTTGCGGCGGCGCTGGCCTAGCGGATACCAAAGAGGTGCAATAGGATCGCCTTCGCGTTGGACAGACGCGTGGCGATTTTAGTGCGCCAGCCGCGTTCATCTCTGGAGCGAGGCAACTGACGCGAGGGCTTGCGGTGAGTTGACTTGCGGCCGTCCTTGCATGAGGTGCGACTAATTTGCATCCGCCATTACACCGTTCCGGTGCTGCCTCCCAATCCCGAGCGGCGGCTTATCGCGGTGCTCTAAGGCAGCGGGTTAAACGCTGGCTTTCAGAATCGCACTTTTCGCGGTGGACCATCGGCGCCCGCATCATCGCGATTGTGCTCGCATTGGCGGCGCCGCTCAACCTTGTCATTGCTGCCGTAGTTTGGCACCTAGCTGAAGTGTCGAGCGAGTCCCAGCGAACAAGCCTGCTTTACACCGCCCAATCGGTTGCCGCCACAGTTGATGCCAAGCTTGGCGAATATATCGCCTTGGCAAAGGTGCTCGGGAGTTCGCCAGCGCTCCTTGACGGCAACCTCACGGCTTTCGAGGCCGAGGCACGCCGCGCCTTCGCATCCGTCCCTGATGCCTGGGTCCTGGTTGCAGACCTCAGCGGCCAGCAGCTTATCAATACAGCAAGCCCGCCGGGTCAGTCCCTCCCGGTCCGCAGTCCGGTTGCCATGCCTGCGCAAAAGCGCGCATTCGAAACTCGCTCAATTCTTGTCACCGGTGTGCTGATGCCCTCGGTTGGGGGGGACTGGATCGTTAATATCGAGGCTCCCGTCTTTAAGGATGGGCAGCCCTTCCGGGCGCTAGCCGTGTGCATAAGGGCGCGGTCATTCCTCCGCCTCCTCAATGACCGGCGGTTACCTGCAAACTGGATTGCCGCCATCGCCGATCGGCAAGGACAAGTGATCACGCGCGCGCCCGGCGATGAGCGGTACGCTGGCCAGCCCGCTTCCGCGGGATGGCGCCAAGTCAAGGATCGCGGGGGCGTGTTCGAAATCGCTTCTCTCGAGGGCGACCCGGTCGTACTCGCCAATGCGCACTCCGCGGTGAGCGGATGGCCGGTCGGTGTTGCCGTAAAAAAGGCGGAGATGCAGGGTGCGGTTTGGAGCACAATCCGTTGGGCAACAATTGCAGGTGGCGGCCTATCGGTACTAAGCCTCCTCTTTGCGGGGGCAGTTGCGCGGCGGATTACGCGTCCGATTGCCGAGCTTCAAGAAAAGGCAAGCGGGCTGCTAGTCAACCATGTGCCGGCGACGCCGCCACAGGGTCCGCCCGAGGTTAGTAGTCTTTGGGAAGCTCTGAAACAGTCTGCGGCTGACCGTGATCGCAGCGACCAGGCGTTTCGCGAAAGCGAAGCGCGGCTGCACCTTGCGTTGGATGCTGCGGAGCTTGGCATTTGGCGATGGGATGCCGGTAAGGGCACCAAAGAGATGCACTGGGACGCCCGTTGCAGGACGCTGTTCGGCCTTCTTCCCAGCGCAGCGGTGACTTACGAGACTTGGGCCAATTCCATTCCGCGTGAGGACAGAATTAAAGCCGAAGCCAATGTTGCCCGTGCCCTGGATCCGGCCAACCCTCATGATGAAACCCTTTGCGAGTATCGCGTCAGGCATCCCGACGGAACGCTACGCTGGCTATCCTCGGTAGGCCGCGCCTTCTTCGAGGGGGACCCTGTTGCACCTTCAGGACGGCGCGCGCTGTTTATGGCAGGGGCCATACGGGATGTGACAGAAGCGCATCTAGCCGAAGCTGCCCGCCGCGAGCGGGAACGGCACGACCGCTATTTCCTTGAGCTTGACAGGCGGCTGCGCGAAGCCACGTCGGCGCGGGAAGCGATAAACACAGCCTGCGAAGCGCTCGGCCAGGAGCTTGACGCCAGCTTTGCCGGCCTGGGTGAGCTGCAGCCCGACGGTGAGCACACCTTTGTGGAGAGTGCTTGGAGCGCTGGCGAGCTTGCGCTGCCTTCGGGCCGGTACCGCCTTGCGGACTCTGGCGCCAAGCAGATCGCTGCCCTTCTCGCCGGTGATGCCGTAACCGTTACGGACGTGCTCACCAGCCCTTATACCGCAGGTGACGATGCCGCAAAGGCGGTTTACGCTGCGCATGGCGTCCGCTCGTCCATTGGCGTGGCGCTCTTGCGGAATGGGCCGCGAGCTTTTCTATTCGTTGCAAACTCCGCGCCGCGCGTCTGGACAGAGGCGGAAGCGGCGCTCGCGCGCGGAACGCTTGACCGGGCCTGGCATGCTATTGAGCGGGCACGGGCCGAGCAAGCCGTACGCGAAAGCGAGGAGCGGCTCCGCTTATCCAATGAGGCAGCTGGCATCGGTCCCTTTACAATCGATGTCGAAACGGGTTGCGTCCTTTACCCGCAGGAGACTGCTGCCATGCTGGGTGTTCCAAACATTGGCAAAATCAGTCTTGAGGCCGCGTTCACCCGCGTCCACCGCGAGGATGCAGCACGGGTCCGGTCTCAATACGAGGCAGCAATAAACGGCACAGGCGAAAGCCCTCTAAAAGTAGATTTTCGCTATGTCCATTTGGGGGGAGAAGTCAGCTGGATTGCGTGGACCGGGCGCGTGGACTTTCGTGAGGGGCCCGAGGGACGCCTTCCGTTTCGCGTCGCCGGGGCTTGCGTGGATATCACCGAACGCAAGCAGCAGGAGGAACAGATCAAGCTGCTGATGGCCGAAGTCAACCATCGCTCCAAGAACATGCTCACCGTGGTGCAATCGATTGCCCGTCAAACCGCGGCAACGAAGCCCAACGACTTTATCGAACGCTTCGGCGAAAGGATTCGGGCGCTGGCGGCAAGCCAGGACCTGCTGGTGAAAAATGACTGGAGAGGGGTGGACCTCGGTGAGCTGGTTTGCTCGCAACTCGCCCATTTCAAGGACTTGATCGGCACCCGGATTAATCTTAAGGGCTCCCAAGTTCTGATTTCTGCCTCAGCGGCGCAAACAATCGGGATGGCCCTGCACGAGCTTGCCACCAATGCAGGCAAATACGGCGCGCTCTCCTGCCGCGCTGGGAGCGTGAAGGTTGAATGGAGCCTCGAATGCGTGGAGGCAGGCAAGGAGACCTTCATTATGAGCTGGCGCGAGACAGGGGGGCCAGTTGTTACAGCGCCAGAAAAGCCTGGCTTCGGCACAGCCATTATCGGCAGCATTGCCGAGCGCAGCCTTGGCGCTAAGGTCGAACTCGCCTTTCCGGCGAGCGGGCTCTTCTGGTCGATGCACTGCCCAGCCAGGGAAGTCGTGGACGGCAGTGTGTCTGCCTTGCGGCAAAGCTAAGCCTAAACCTACCGCGCCATTTTGGCTGATACCAACGGCCCAAAGTCTTGACTCGCCAAGGGGGATTCCCTTCGGCCCCATTATGTGAATCGATGCTGTCAGCATTGATTCGCGGAGGCGAGATGGCTGGGGTTGCGATTGATCGAGTGGATATGAGTGCCGCCGGTTTGCGCGCGGCGGCCAAGCGCTCGGCGGACGCCAGGCAGGCAACGCGCATCCTGGCCATTGCTATGGTGCTCGATGGTTTCAGCCGCGAGGACGCGGCGCGGCTGCGGCATGGCGGCCCAGGAAACTTTTAAAAAAACTTCGCAGACTTAGCAAAAGATGGGCTCGGCAAGCGCGCCGCCAGCGAGCCGGTTGAAGTCTGGTTCCAGGACGAAGCAAGGGTTGGCCAGCAAGGCACGCTGACCCGAATCTGGGCCAGGCGGGGCAGCCGCCCGCGCGCGCTGCGGGACCGGCGCTTCAACTGGGCGTATCTGTTCGGTGCGGTCTGCCCGGCCCGCGGCGTTGGCAGCGCATTGGTCTTGCCTACCGTCAGCATCGAAGCCATGAACAAGCATCTGGCGGAAATTGGGACATGCGTCACGGCGGGAGCGATCGCCCTGATAATCGTCGACGGGGCCGGTTGGCATAGCTCGCCCAAGCTCGTTGTCCCTGATAACATCGTTCTGTTGAGGCTGCCGCCCTACGCGCCAGAACTGAACCCGGCCGAGAACATCTGGG